>DASYTA010000432.1:0-9510 GCA_036002745.1 Cyclobacteriaceae bacterium
ATCAGCGTTAGCAAAGATTTTTCTGTCATTTTTTTACAGATTTCTTTGCAATGGAGGGCGTTTCTTATCTTAAAAAATGAAATTTGATTCTGGAGAAAAGAAAATTAATCTTCGTGAAAGCCTGAAACTCCGCCGGAAACAATGAATTTCATAGCCACGGTGCCAAGGACATCAAGAGGTTAATGCTTTCTTTGGCACTACGTAATGATTATCGGCAATTGCATACGATTGCTGGAAGTAAACGACAGTTTGATGGGCCTTTTTTAAAATTTATAAGAAAGCACTAACCCCTGCTGTTGAGGTGATAGGTTAAGATTGAGTGAAAGACCGTCAATTTTTCGTTGGTATCGATTCACGTTTTTTGAGCCAATAATGGTCAGGGGAATCCCTCCACCTAATAATCCAGCTCCACCTAGAACCAGGAGTGCACCCGTTGTTGCTTGGGGATCATTGGTGGTTCTTTGCCCTGTATATGGATTTGTGACATAATGGGCGTTGCTAATACCTGATATACCTACTATTGTTGCAATGGATCCCGCCACAATCATAACGATACCCCCAGTCTTCATTCGTTTATATTTTTCTAATTTCTGTTGGTAAGCGATCATATCAGCGCTTGGCCTCGCTTGATATTGGGCAACCAACTTAGTAGAAAACGCAACTAGCAACACAACAAAGAATAGTTTCATAGGGCAAGGCTATTTTTTTCAATTGCAAAATAGTAAAACCGCTTATTTGATGAGTATGACAAACAAAAGAAAGTTTTTTTGTTAAAATTTAACACCTTTACAACCCTTAAATCGGGGAAACTATTTCGCTTTATGATCACTTTGGGAAACCGCAGACTAACCACAGAAGATTTTGAAAATATAATTTTCCAAGAAGAGAAGATTCAGTTAGATGAATCAGGCCTTAAAGAAGTAGAAACGAATTTTAATTTCTTAAAATCCTATTCGCAGCACAAGATAATTTATGGAATTAATACGGGCCTCGGCCCGATGGCTCAATACAAGATATTACCAGAAGACCAGCGTCAACTTCAATACAACCTGATCAGAAGCCATTGCTCCGGAGCCGGAGGATATTTCACTGAAGAGATTGCAAAGGCAACCATGTTGACAAGGTTGAATAGCCTGATGAAGGCCGTTTCAGGGGTGCATCCTTCGGTGGTGGTATTGCTTAAGGAATTATTGAACGAAAACATTACTCCTTGCATTTTTGAAAAGGGTGGCGTGGGCGCCAGTGGTGACCTTGTTCAATTGGCGCATCTGGCGCTAAATTTAATAGGTGAAGGAGAAATGAGAGTGAAGGGTGAATGGAAACCAACGACATCAATTTTCAACGAGAAAAAACTTAAGCCAATTTCTATCAATATTCGTGAGGGGCTTGCGATAATGAATGGTACATCAGCTATGACTGGTGTTGGTATGGTGAACATGATTTATGCCAATAGACTTTTGCGTTGTGGCATCATCCTGTCATCGATCACTAACGAACTCATGAAATCATTTGATGACCATTTTTCAACAGAACTAAACTCGGTAAAGTTGCACCAAGGTCAGATGAAAGTAGCCAGTGCTATGCAGAGTTTATTAGTTGATAGTAAATTAATCCGCAAACGACCGGATCATCTGTATCACCGTAAAATTGAAGAGGCAGTTTTCACAGACAAAGTGCAAGAGTATTATTCCCTTCGGTGCATTCCTCAAATCCTAGGCCCCGTCTGGGACACGCTAGAAGAAGTAAACCGTGTATTGGAAGATGAAATGAACTCTGCGAACGATAATCCGGTGATTGATCACAAAGGAGAAAATGTGCATCATGGAGGAAACTTTCATGGTGATTATGTTTCTTTGGCTATGGATAAGATGAAGATTGTCATTGCAAAACTCTGCATGTTATCCGAACGGCAATTAAATTATTTACTAAACGATAAATTGAATCAAAAATTTCCTCCATTCATTAACTTGGGAAAACTAGGATTAAATTTTGGTGTGCAAGGACTACAGTTTACGGCCACTTCGACTACTGCCGAAAACCAGACGCTGGCCTATCCCATGTACTTGCACAGCATTTCCAACAATAATGATAACCAGGACATCGTAAGTATGGGATGCAATGCAGCGTTGCTTACCAGGCGTGTGATCGATAATAGTTTTGAAGTGTTGGCGGTTCAAGCTATTGCTTTGATGCAAGCTATCGATTATTTGAAATGCCAATCTCGCCTTTCGACTTTTACAAATAAAATGTATGAGGAAGTAAGAGCATTCAGCAAGCCGATCATTGAAGACTTGCCAAGATACCAGGAGATAAAAGCTATGAAGGCGTATCTCTTAAAATTAGGGTCAACTAAAATTTTTTAAAGTGAAATATGCTTTAGTCACCGGTGGATCAAGAGGTATTGGCAGAGCAGTTTGTATTAAGCTTGCATCGATGGGATATAATATTCTCATTAATTATAAAAGCAACGATACTGAGGCCAATGAAACGTTGAGGCTGGTGCAAGAGAAAAATGTTTCTGGTCAGTTGCTCAAGTTTGATGTGTCAAGTAAAAGTGAGACGGACGCTGTACTGGGCAACTGGATTGAAAGCAATAAAGACGGAAAAATAGAAGTGCTTGTGAACAACGCAGGGGTGAGGCAAGATGCCTTGCTTATGTGGATGACGGAAGAGCAATGGAAAAATGTTTTAGGATCAAGCCTGGATTCATTTTATAATGTAACGAGACTTGTGGTTACATCCATGCTTGCCAACCGGTACGGTCGAATTGTCAACGTTGTTTCCCTTTCGGGGATCAAAGGGATGCCAGGCCAAACTAATTATTCGGCAGCGAAGGCCGGTGTGATTGGTGCTACCAAGGCGCTTGCTCAAGAAGTTGCGCGTAGAGGTGTAACTGTAAATGCTGTTGCTCCGGGGTTCATTCGCACTGACATGACCAGTGATCTCAATGAGGCCGAATTGTCGAAGCTTATTCCAATGCAACGTTTTGGTGAGCCTGAAGAAGTTGCGGATGCAATTGCTTTTTTAGCCTCACCTCAAGCTTCTTATGTTACGGCAACAGTTCTTTCTATAAACGGAGGCTTGTACTCTTAAGATCAAAATCGCACTTTCGCAGGAGTTGATAATCGCTTACTTTTGTTGCGAAAATTCTTAAATGCAAATCTAGCAGGCTGTTCCAGGTATTTATTTTATGAATAGGGTCGTAATCACAGGTATTGGCATTTATAGCTGCATTGGCAAAAATCTCGAAGAGGTGAGACAATCCTTATTTAATGGAACTTCGGGCATCATTTTGGATTCCAACAGAAAAGAAATGGGATATCGTTCTGGCCTAACTGGGTTTGTTGAAAAACCTGTTTTGAAAGGCGTACTCGATAGAAGGGCTCGTGTAATGCTACCAGAGCAAGGTGAGTATGCCTACATGAGTACGTCAGAGGCTTTAGCGCAGGCATCCCTTGATCAGGATTTTATTGACCAACAGGAATTAGGGATTATTTTCGGAAACGACAGTTCAGCAGAACCCGTTATTGAGGCTACGGACATCATTCGTCAAAAAAAAGACACGATGCTTGTTGGCTCAGGTTCGGTTTTTCAGGCCCTCAACTCTACAGTGAATATGAACCTTGCGACCATTTTTAAATTGAAGGGCATCAATTTCACAGTGAGTGCAGCATGTGCTTCCGGGTCACATGCAATCGGGCTTGGCGCTATGTTCATCCGAAATGGAATGCAAGATTGTATCATCTGTGGAGGCGCACAGGAGACGAATATTTATTCTATGGGCAACTTTGATGCATTGGGGGCCTTCTCGGTTCGAGAAGACAAACCACACGCAGCCTCAAGACCCTTTGACAAAAACCGTGATGGCCTTGTGCCGAGTGGCGGTGCCGCCACTGTTATTCTTGAAAGCTTAGAGTTTGCAAAAAAACGTGGCGCGAAAATATTGGGTGAAGTAATTGGTTATGGTTTTTCATCTAATGGTGAACACATTTCTAATCCAAGTGTGCAAGGCCCAGCACGCTCGTTAAAGATGGCGATGAAAAGTTCGGGGCTCAATGTCGCCGATATCGACTACATCAATGCTCACGCCACTTCCACCCCTGCTGGAGATACCAGCGAGGCGAAAGCGATTCATGATGTTTTTAATGATCAGCCTACTTCTTTAAGTTCTACTAAATCAATGACTGGGCACGAGTGCTGGATGGCGGGTGCCAGTGAGGTAGTATACTCGATGCTCATGATGCAGAATTCATTCATCGCACCCAACATTAATTTCGAAACCCCTGATGAAGATTCTGCCAAGCTTAATATCATTACTAAAACAACCGAAAAAAATATTGATGTGTTCTTGTCAAACTCCTTTGGTTTTGGAGGAACTAACTCAACTCTTATAATAAAAAAATGGAAGAATTAGCGAAAACGGAGACCAGTACAATTATTGAAAAAATAAATTTTTTCCTCATCGAGGAGTTTGAAGTGGCATCGGAAAAGATCACGCCAGAGGCTAACCTGCGCGAAACGCTGGAGCTGGACAGCCTTGATTATATCGACTTGGTAGTAGTCATTGAAAGTAATTTTGGATTTAAAGTGAAGCCCGAAGATTTTGTTTCCATTGTTACCTTTCAAAATTTTTATGATTACGTTTCCAGACGGATTGCTGAGAAAGTAAGTTGATATGCCACAGTGGGAAGGCAAATCGAAAGGTACTCCCCTCGGCTACAGGATTTTTGTTTTCGTCTGCAAGAACCTAGGATTAATTCCTGCCTATATTCTCTTGCGCTTTGTAGCCTTTCACTATTTTGTTTTCTCCCTTCGGTCGTCAAAAGTAATCTACAGTTACTTTAGACATCGGCATCACTTCAATAAGGTAAAATCAATTCTGAAGATTTACGAAAACTATTATTATCTCGGGCAATCGCTGCTTGATAAGATGGTTGTATTTGCCGGGTTGAATAACCAGTTCACATTTCATTTCGATGGTATTGAAAATCTCAAAGAAATTGTAGCCATGGGCAAAGGGGGTATTTTACTCAGCGCCCATGTAGGTAACTGGGAAATGGCCGGACATCACCTTGAGCATCTCAACACTAAAATCAATATCGTGATGTTTGATGGAGAGCATCGGAAAATAAAGAAATATCTGGAGCAGTTGGGGCGCAAGAATTTTAATGTAATTGTGGTCAAGGAAGATATGTCTCATGTATACAGTGTAGGTGCAGCGTTGGCTAACAAAGAGCTTGTATGTATGCATGCGGATCGATTTTTAGAAGGCAACAAGACGATGAGTTTGAATTTACTCGGTAGCGAAGCTTTGTTTCCTGCTGGTCCCTTTGTGTTGGCGGCCGGTTTTAACGTGCCCGTGGCTTTGGTTTATGCTTTCAAGGAAACCACTTATCATTACCATTATTTTGGAAGCCAACTCGTGCAGCGCAGCGAGGGTGAAGCAAAATCTGATTTTGCAATACGACTTGCTAATTTCTACACTAGTGATTTGGAAAAAAAGATAATACGCTATCCCGAACAATGGTATAATTATTACCACTTTTGGAAAAAATGAAAGGTGCGATTACTGATTATATTCCGCAACGGCCACCCATTGTGATGATTGATAAACTGGTCTATGCAGATGAGACAACGGCTGTTTCTTCTTTCCAAATTTTACCAACTACATTGTTTGTTGAGAATGAGAAATTTACTGAACCTGGTTTGGTGGAGAACATTGCTCAGACGGCTGCTGCCATGGTTGGGTATCAATGTTCATTGCAGAATGAGCCCGTTCCTATTGGTTTTATTGCTGCGGTAAAGGATCTAAAAATTAATTTCATCCCCGTTCTATTTTCCACAATCCAAACAAAAGTAGCTGTTATAAACACCGTGATGAATATTACTATTGTAGAAGGACGAGTGGAGCAATTGGGAAAATTATTATGTTCGTGTGAGATGAAAATTTTAATTCAAAAGTAAATTATGCAAACCTCTAAGATTACCTTGTTGATAGTTATCTTGATTGGACTTTCAAGCCAACTGTTTGCTCAACAAAAGCGTGATATTTTCGATCCAAAGATTAAGATGACTTGGTTAGGTCTGGATTTTACTGAAGCAAAAATTATTGGGGATGCTGAGAAGTTTCAATCGGAAAGTGATACTCGTAAATTAATTATGGCCTGGAATAATCTGATGATCAACGAGGCAGAAAAATTTGACGTAGGCAAGGCATTACAACGTGCACCACTTCCACAGGCAATCCCTATTACTATTGCCCACAACGAACAACTCAACATCGCCGGCATGATGGAGAACACAGGTTTACTGCATGTAACCAAAGAAGATGTTTCGCGCATTGTCGCCTCCTATGATTTTGGCTCACAAAGTGGATTAGGAGTGATATTTATTGTTGAAACTTTTAGTAAACTGGACCTTCAAGGATTGGTATGGGTTACATTTATTAACATGGACTCGAAGGAAGTTCTCTTAACAGATCGTTATACCGGAAAGCCCGGTGGCTTTGGGTTGCGCAATTATTGGGCTGGCTGCATTTATAATATTCTGAAGCAAGTAAAAGCCAATTACGAGAAGGCGAAGAAAAAATATCAATAGAAAATATTCTAAGAGACCTAACTGAGTTGCTGTGAGTTGCAGAATGCATAATCGTGCGAAACGAAAAATTTAATCCGGAAATAAAGGAATTATGAAACTAAAGCGAACGCTCGCTATTGTCGTGTGGATAATTTTTTCAGTTCCAGCTATTGCCCAAGTAACGAAAGATGTTTTTGACACAAAAGAAAGTGTTGTTTGGCTTGGGCTAGATTTTACAGGTGCAAAATTTCAGGGTGAGCGTGAGGATTTTGGCTCGAACGCGGACATAGAAAAACTAATTTTAGCTTGGAATACTTTAATGATCAACGAGCCATTAAAGTATGACATGGGTAAGGCGCTGCATAGGCAACTCCTTAAAAATGTTGTTGGCATTGCCATTGCTCACAATACAGAACTCAACTTGAAGGGCAGAGTTGAGAGCGATTCAAAGAATTTTCTTCATCTCGATAAAGCAGCAATTTCGCGAATTGTTTCTTCGTATGATTTTGTTACGGAGCAGGGAATAGGTGTTATGTTTGTTGTAGAGAGTTTCAATAAAATTGATAAAAAGGGTTCGGCTTGGCTTACGTTTGTCAACTTAAATACGAAGGAAGTTTTATTTACAGAGCGGGTTACCGGCAAACCTGCAGGTTTTGGTGTTCGTAACTATTGGGCAGGGTCAATTTACAACATGCAGAAACAGGTTCAATCCAACTATAACTTGTGGAAGAGAAAGTACACGATATAAACATCTTGAAAGACCAAACTGAAGTCGTTGTTCGTTTCAATGAGGCTGATCCGCTCGGTATTGTATGGCCTGGCCATTATTTGAGATACTTCGAAGATGGTCGCGAATCATTCGGAAAAAAATACGGAGTCACTTATCTCGATTTTTATCATCAGGGTTTTGCTGTTCCTGTTGTTTCTATTCAAAGTGATTTTAAAAAACCACTGCGGTATGGTGCCTCTGTGGTTGTAGAAACTACTTTCATCAACTGTCCTGCAGCTAAACTGAAGTTTGAGTATAAAATTTTCGATTCCAGTTCAAAATCGTTGATCGCCTCCGGCTCCTCAGTTCAGGTTTTTGTAAATATTAAAACTTTCGAACTGCATATGACCGTTCCCTCTTTTTTCGAAGCGTGGAAGAAAAAATGGAAACAGTGAGAAAAGTTTGGCTGGTTGCAGACTCCGTTATTTCTCCATTGGGGTTATCAAGTGAAGACAATTTAAGGCAGATCCTTAGTGGAGTAAGTGCTGTGAAAAAAGAAAGCAAAAAATTTGATGCGACAATTTTTGCTTCCCATTTTTCAAAATTAGAAAGACAAGGCGATTCAACACGATTTGAGTTAATCGCTAGTATGGCATTGGCAGAACTGAAAAAACAGGTGACTCTGCCTGTAAAAAAGACATTGTTCATTCTCTCCACTACAAAAGGCAATATTGAAGTTTTAGAAGAGGGGCAACCCAATCATCCTCGCATTCACCTTCATGCTATTGCAAATATGCTTGCGAAAGAAATCGGCATTGAAAAGTCAATTGTCGTTTCCAATGCGTGCACGTCAGGAGTGGCTGCTTTGTTGTGTGCGAAGCGCTTTATCGAATCAGGAAATTTTGACCATGCAGTGGTATTGGGTGCAGACACACTTAATCGTTTTGTGATTTCGGGATTTCAAAGTTTGCACGCCTTGAGTTCAGAACCTTGCAAGCCATTTGATGTTGCACGAACAGGAATCAATCTAGGTGAGGCAGCATCGGCTGTTTTGCTTACCACCACACCTGAGGATTTTAATATAGGGAGCAAGATCCAGATTTTAGGAGGAAGCACCAGCAATGATGCCAACCACATTTCTGGCCCATCAAAGACTGGTGAAGAATTGGCGAAGGCAATTGAAATGGCGCTGAAAGATTCAGGCGTCGGGTCTAAAGAAATTGATTTCATCTCAGCTCACGGCACGGCAACCTTGTACAACGATGAAATGGAAGCTAAAGCATTTCATCTTGCAGGGATGGGAAACACACCACTTCACAGCCTGAAGGGAAATTTTGGACACACTCTTGGAGCAGCCGGCGTGGTTGAAACTGTGATGTGTGCACAAAGTTTGAAGAACCAGAAATTAATTCCGACTTATGGGTTTGAAAAAATCGGAGTTTCACTACCAGTTAACGTCATAAAAAAAAGTGAATCAAAAACGATGCGAATGGCGCTAAAGACGGCTTCTGGTTTTGGTGGTAGCAATGCAGCGCTTGTTTTATCGATTTAAAAAAATATAAAATGAAAATACAGTCTTGTGATGTTTTAGTGATTGGAGCAGGACCTGCGGGAAGTGTAGCTGCTGCGTTGTTGCATAAGGCCGGTTTCAAAGTGCAAGTGGTGGAGAAAGAAAAATTTCCTCGTTTTGTGATTGGTGAAAGCTTGCTGCCGCGGTGTATGGAGGTACTTGATGATTGTGGTTTCCTTGAAGAATTGAAGAAGAAAAATTTCCAGGAGAAATTTGGAGCTAAATTTCTAAGGGATGAGAGCGTAGCGGATTATAATTTCCAAAATCAATTTACGCCAGGCTGGAATTGGACATGGCAAGTGCCACGGGCTGAGTTTGACAACTCCCTCATCAATACGGTAAGTGAATGGGGTGTGCCTGTTGATTTTGAAACGACTGTTACCGCAATTCAATTTCTTGAAGATGAAAGCTCAATCACTACTGTTCAGAAAATTGATGGAGAGATATTACAGATCAAAGCTCGATTTATTATTGATGCGAGTGGTTATGGAAGGGTTATCCCCAGGTTATTCAACTTGGACGCCCCATCAAGTCTTACACCTCGCAAAGCAGTGTTTGCGCACCTGGAAGATCCCGAGCGATCAAACTTTGAAGAACCCAATCGTATTATAATTGTTAGCTATGCGCCAGGAGCATGGGTTTGGATCATTCCCTT
>DASYTA010000433.1:0-1711 GCA_036002745.1 Cyclobacteriaceae bacterium
TATTCCTATGATCAGAAAGTTGCGGACGAAATAGAGTTTTTGAAAAAGGGAGCTCAGCACAAGAATGAAATTATAACAGAGGAAAAAATTGAGCGTCTGCCACCCCCGATAAAGCGATGGATGATTCAGTCAGGTGTTGTAGGCAAAAGAGAACCTTCGCTCGTTCACATAACTCAACGAGGCGCGTTGCGATCGAAAGAAAATGATGCGTGGGCAGAGTTTACTGCGCAACAATGCTTTTCATTGAAACCACCCGCTTTTGTTTGGAAAGCAAATATTCAGATGAATGAAATCATTGAAATAGAAGGACGAGATAAGTTGGAGAATGGTCACGGAAATATGTTGATTAAAGCAGAATCAATTTTTCCGATAGCGAATGCACTAGGAAAAGAAATTGATCAAGCAACCTTTGTTCGATTCTTGGCTGAAATTTCATGGTTTCCTCAGGCTGCGTTAAAAGATTATATCACATGGAAAGCTCTTGATTCAAACAGTGCTGAGGCAGCGTTCTCTTACGGAAAATACTTCGGTTACAGGTATTTTTACTTTCAATAGCGATGGCTTGCCAATACTTTTTGAAGCAAAACGATATGGAGATTTCAATGGAAAATTTTCTCTCGAGACATGGTCTGTCCAAACTACAAACTTTAAAACCTTTCATGGGGTAACCGTTGCGAGTGCTAGTGAGGTGACCTGGAAATTGAAATCAAGAGATTTCACTTGGCTGAAATTAGAGGTTACAGAGCTTGACTACAGCTATTGACACTGCCTATTAAAAATGCAAGAGACAAAAAAACTCTAAAACTGAATTGAGCGGAGAGTATTGGTATTTTTATTATGGAATTCTTAAAAGATCGACGGAGATAAACCAAAATAGTACGAATGTAGATTTGGCTATTTACTCACGGATTTTCATTAGCTTAATTTCAATTTCAAAATATGAGTCCGGCTTCAGCAATAAAAGATCGCTATTTGAGGATTATCCAGTATATCTTCTTTACCTCACTGATTTTATACTGGGGCAGAGATATTTTTATTTTGTTGAGCTTTGCTCTCCTGATAAGTTTTGTCTTGTATCCGATATGTTCATGGCTGGAAAGAAAACGCGTACCTCGCATGCTCGCCATTCTGCTCAGTTTGTTCTTGCTTTTAATTCCAATGTGTGGTTTGATTATTCTTTTTTTAAATCAGATCACCCTTATAGGAAATGAATGGGTTAGTATCCAACCAAAATTCATTGAACTCCTCTCGCGGGTTAGTCAAAACATCATCGAGGATTACTCCGTTTCCAAAGAGCAACAAGTTCAATGGCTCACACAAACCGTGAATCAATCAGCGAGCGACTTTTTGAAATACGCAATGAAGCTGATGTACTCTTCCACATTTATGCTCACAATGCTAATTCTTGTTCCGGTTTTCTCCGTACTCATTCTTTATTATCGACACATGCTGATGATTGTCTGTTTTCGATTGTTCCCAGACGAAAGGAAAGACGACATCAGGAACATTATGTTTATGGCAGTGACCGCTTATTATAATTTCATCAAGGGGATGACTATTGTGTATGCAGCAGTGGGCACTTTAAATAGTATTGGATTACTCTTGCTGGGAATCCCTAATCCTTTTTTCTTCGGTTTTACAGCAGCCATACTTACATTCATTCCCTATGTTGGCATTATGGTGGGTGCCCTTATGCCGATGGCAGTATCGT
>DASYTA010000434.1:0-4438 GCA_036002745.1 Cyclobacteriaceae bacterium
ATCTTTTAAAATTTGTTCAGCCGTATCCATGCCATTCATATCAGGCATAGAAATATCCAGAATCAACAGGTCTGGCTTAATTGATTTATATTTCTCGAGGGTCTCAGCACCGCTGCATGCTTCAGCCACTACAGTCACATCTTTGTTTTTCGAAAGCAAAGACTTTACCCCATCTCGAATCATGGCGTGATCATCCGCTATAAGTATTTTAACTCTACTCACGATTGACTAATCTATTCGTTGGAACTTCAACAATAATCATTGTACCTCGTTTGGAATCACTTTCCATAGTGAATTTACCACCCAAGATTTCAGCACGGTCACGCATGTTTATCACTCCGTTCTGATGCAGCGAACTATTCTCAGATTTTGAAGTGATCCCCACCCCGTCATCTTCTATGCTAAGTCTAACATACCCTTGCTCCTCGCTCAACTGCACCGTAATGTTCTTTGCACGCGCGTGCTTGATTGCATTGTTCAAGGCTTCCTGAGCTATGCGATAGAAATTTATCTTTTTCGATTGAGGCATCACTAAATCAATATCATGATCTTCAAAAGCTATTTCGAAGTGAGCCGATTTATTTATTTGAGAACAAAGAGACCGTAAACTGGTAGACAGATCAAAGTCCCTCAATTTGGCCGGAAGCAAATTCTCAGAAATCCGAATCGATTCCTGAATAGCTTCATCCAACAGGCGAGATAAATTTTTCGCATCTCCAGAGTCCGCTACAATCAATCCAGTATTCATCTTAATGGCGTTAAGAATCTGCCCTAATCCGTCGTGTAGATCTTTTGCAATTCGAGCTCTCTCTTTTTCTTGACCCTCGATGATTGCAGACTTCCGCTGACGTTCCATTTCTTCCATCAATTTTTGATGTTGCTTTTTTTCGGTCAAGTCTTTAAACACGATAATTAATCCTACAAAGTTTCCCTTGGTGTCAAGCAAAGGGCTTAGGCTACTTTCCCCGATAGACAATTCTTTTCCGTGTCTTCCACATAGTATTAAACCTTCAGGCATTCTACTGATATTGCCCGACCCGATGGAGCATTGGATAGGATTAATGTTAACCTCGTCAGTCTTTTCGTTCCTCAATTTTAAAACGGTAGTTACCGGTTTGCCGATTGCTTCGTTCATAGCCCAACCAGTAATTCCTGAACCACTCGGGTTTACGTAAGTAATATTAAAATCCTTATTGATTGCCACCACTGCATCGCTTATGGAGTTAATTGTGCTAAAGTATTTCTCCTCGCTTTGCTTTAGACGAGACTCAATATCGTGTTTGTACAACGCCATCTCTATCACGGTAAAGATTTCACGATCTTCAAATGGCTTAGTCAGATAACCGTAGGGCTCTGTTACTTTTGCCCGTGCTATTGTGCCTTTATCCGTTAAGGCTGTGATGTATATTACAGGGATATTAAATTTCGATTTCAAAATAGCGGCTGCGTCGATTCCATCCATCTTGCCATTAAGCATGATATCCATCAATACCAGATCCGGTCTTTGCGATTCCACAAATTGAACAGCCGTCTCCCCAGAGTCGCACTTTTCTAGAACCTGATACCCTTCGCTCTCCAGTGTTACTTGCAGATGATAGGCAACAATAAAGGAATCCTCAACGATTAATATACTTGCTTTGGACATGAGGCGTGGTGAGGTTTAATTTAAGCATTAACAAGGACACAACAAATTACCAATCTTAAATCACGGATAGGGAAAAGCTATACTAAAGGAGGTTCCCTCAACTCGATTAAGTTCCATTTTGCCTTTCAATTGTTTAACAAGTATCTCCAGCAATTGCATTCCGAAAGAGCCAGACTTTCCATTTACGAAATCATTTGGAATAGGCCGACCATTATCACTCACAACAAGCTGAAAGCCGCTTTTATTTCTATGCAACTGAACTTTAATCCGACCTTGCTTTCGATCAACAAATGCGTGCTTCATGGAATTAGTCACCAACTCATTTATGATTAGTCCACAATAAATAGCGACATCGAGATTCATATTTTCTGAATCTATTTCATGCGTTATGGCAACATCAAGATCATTTCTCTGGTTGGTCATTTGCAAATCCAAAATAAGTTTTCCAAAATAGTCGAATGCGTTTATCTCGTTGACTGATTCCGTTTGCAATAGTCGCTCATGTATCAAGGCAATAGAACGAATCTTTCGTCGAGTATCATCCAAGAAATCTTTAAACCCACTACCTTCTATGCTACTCATCTTTAAGTAGATGATTGATGAAATCAGTTGCAAATTATTTTTTACACGGTGGTGAATCTCTTTGATAAGAAGATCTTTTTCACGGTTGCTAGCCAACAAGGCTACTTCAGACTTCTTTCGGTCTGTTATGTCGTGCGTGATGCCCAACAAAAAATTCTGATTTGACCTTTGATCCTTTAAAGGAACAGCATGAGTTTCTAACCAACTCTTCGTTCCCTTAAGACCTGTGATAGAAAATTGCATTGAACCTGTACTTCCATGAATCACTGATCTTGTTAAGTCAGCGAATTGTTTTTGGTAAGGCTCATCAACCAAGTCCAAAACTTTTTGTCCGGCGATTTGGTGAAGACCATCGGCCTCAATCATTTTTAAGCCTGACGGATTCATGGCCAATAATTCCCCATCTCCATTCAGGATCTTGACACAACTTGGCTCAGCATTGAAGATGGACCGTAAAAATTCTTCATTTTCCCTCAGCTGTTGTTCAGCTATTTTCTGATCGGTGATATCGATGATAACGGCCATTGATCTAACAATATTTCCTTGCGCGTCACGCTCAGCATTTGCTGAAAGAAGCGTATTTAATATTTGCCCACTTTTAGTAACTAAATCGTAATCTCCGTTTACCGTTTTTCCGGTAGCATAGAATTTTGGAAGCCCGTCATTAATAGCCTTATAGCGGGACTCAGTGGTAAAAAAATCGGTGACTGGTTTGTCTAAAACTTCCTCGCGTGAGTAACCCATCTTTTGCAACCAATAGTCACTTACCCTTATCAATCTCCCTTCCACATCTATTGAGTGCATCATGGCAGGCGTTTGGTTGTAAAGAAGTTTAAAACGCTCCTCACTTTGCATGAGAGCCTTCTCAGCAGCCTTTCGCAATGTAATGTCCGTTGCTGAATTGGAAACACCTATTATCTTATTTTGATCATCTCTTACCGGCAAGTACCTGATGTTAAACCACATCAACCTTCCGTCATCTAAGTGCACTTCTCTTTCAAATTCTATAATTTCACCTTTTAATACTCTTTGAAAATTAGATCGGAAGCTCTCCTTCCATTGATCTGGCAAAAAGTCCAAAAAAGAATCTCCAACTAAAATTTTTCGCTTGGTTAAAACATTAGCTGTTACAATAGCGGCTGCATTTACTAATCTTATCCTTCCATTCAAATCAATGAAATACGTGGCGTCAGTAGATGAGTTAAGAACTGCACGAAGGTCATTCTCAGATTCTTTAATCAAGAGTTCTGCGTTTTGTCTCCTCGTTACATCGATACCCATTCCAATAAGACAATTCTTGCCTTCAAAATTGATCAGCTTCCCCGTGAAATAGTACGGTACTTTACTATTAGTCTTAGTTAAGAAATTAGCCTCGGCATCGGCTTCACCATCAATAAAAACTTTTCCAATTCTTTCTGCTATCAGTTCCATTTCTGCACCTTTCTCAAAAAATTCGGTAGGGTGCATCTTGTCTATCTCATCTGCAGAATAACCCGTAACGGTTTCAAAGTTTTTATTCCATCTGAGAAATTTCCCTTTCTCATCGAAGAGATAAAAAACTCCAGGCAGGCTGTTAATTATCATATTGGAAAGATCCTTCTCCTTTACGATTCTTTCAGTTTTGAAATGAACGTTCGAATCCCGCTTTGAATCCATAACTTCTGTTGAGGGGGTAATGGCTATCAGATAATAAGAAGCTCTTGCAAACTTCAACTTTGAAGAGGACAACAAAACAGGCTTGGATTTTCCCTTATGTGTAAAATGTAGTTTTGAATTCTTTAGTCGAAGGTTAATACCGGGAAAGAATTCTGTTACTTCTTTCCTTATCCAAGAAGATTCCCTACCTCCGAATATTTTTTTTGCAGCTTTATTGATGCAGATAATTTCCTTCGAGCGCTCACTAACCAAAATGGACGCATTAGGATGATCATTAAAAGCGGGGCTCTTTGCAAATGAATGAATCATGGATCGAAGCCTTAAAGGTAGGCTTATAAATACTGCGATGAATCGGAAGGACTACGTAAGTATAAATACTGGTTTTTTCCGATAGAAAAATTGAAACTCAAATGAGACTTTATCCTTAAGCACACACGTGCACTAGCTGGTAAGCCAGGCAACGATGGATTGTAAGGTTCGAATTACTTCAATTCCAGCACTACCACAGAGAATGGAGGCAGCTTCACTTTCAAAGTGTTATTGGTTAGAGTAGCG
>DASYTA010000435.1:0-11487 GCA_036002745.1 Cyclobacteriaceae bacterium
TTCGCTACTTGTTTTAGTGAGTCAGCAATTGTTTTGTAAGAAAAAGTATCTAGAGGATTGTAATCTTCATCCTTTAATTCGGACAGACGAAAAACTTCCTCCAGTTTTGTTCTTAAATCATCAATGTTTCCCATCTGATTAATGAATCCATTTTTTCCTACTTCCACTAAGTCATCTGCACAACCTGCCATGTCTGAAACAACTACCGGCAACTGAAAATTCAATGCTTCGTTAACCGATAGTCCCCAAGTTTCACCTTCACCAGAACATAGTACAAACACATCCGCCATGGCATAGTAATTAACGATCTCGGTTTGATTAACAAAACCAGGCAAGAACACTCGGGGAATGCTTCTTTGAGCAATTAAGTTTTCAATCTGGCTTCTTAACTCTCCGTCGCCGATCATCACCAGACATTTGTTGGAGATCGACAAATTATCATACGCTTCCAGCAAATCCAGCGGCCTCTTTTTTTGTATAAACTTAGCCGCGAATAATATTATCCGTGCATCAACTGGAAGACCAAATTTTTCCCTCAGCTGATTTCTTGTTGGAATTAACTCATTAGCGGCTGCACGAAAACGACTGTTATCAACCGCATAAGGAGTGAAAATGAGTTTGCTTTCCTGAACTCCGTAATATTGATAGAACAATTTATTCTGGGTACCTATATAAAGGAATCGTTGAACAAATGGAAAAAGTAAACTCTGCAATACTACCCTTTTTATGAGCTTAGTCAGTTTGCTCTTGAGTATCTCTTGATTCAGAGGGCTCTCCCCTCTCAGGCAAACAATGTGGCCTGCAAATCTTCCCAAAAAAATAATCAGGACGTGTGTCAAATACGCCCATCCGTGAATAACGATAATGCTTTTTGGTGCCTTGAAGAGAGCTTTGATCATACCAGGATTAAACAATCCAAAAAAACCATGATATAAGGAAGGCTTCCATGAGTAATTCCTGAAAAACCTGAATTGGTATCCCTCGAGCAATGGAATATCCCACTTCACTTGTTTTCCAAATTGCCGGTCCATATGTCCTTTTACATTCTCGTCAGAACAGTACCAGCATGAAACATCAAGACCCTCAGCATTCAAATAAGAATACAATGGAGCAAAGTACTGAATGGGATGAGAATTAATAAAAATGATTTTACGGTCCATCGCAAACTACTTAAACTGCTTTAACACTGCGAGGCTCCAGCATCTGCTCCAGTGGTCATCTCCCTTTTCAAAACCATCAATGATTCCCTGAGATGCGACATTGATGTCAATCAAGTCACGTACATATTCAGGTTTGTTTTTCAGCCAAACAGAAATCGGAAAGGTAAAGCCGTTCTTCTTCCTATAGATTATGTCACGCGGAAGCAGTCCTGGAATACAAGTCGTCAGCAAATATTTTGGCACTTTTTCATTATACCTTTTTTTCACCGGAATTGACTCCATCAACCTAATAAGCCTAATATCTAAAAAAGGCACCCGTGCCTCCAGCGCATGCCACATACTCATACAATCTGTATCCTTTAGAAGTTGATTGGTCATGTAGATTCTGGACTCAAGCGCTGAAACATACGCGCGATCATCGAGTTTGTCGGGGATACCTACCTTAACTTCTTTCAGTGCACTCCAAACTTTGTGTTCTGGTATTGCCAGGATTTTAGCAATTACATCTGGTGTGTGAATTCCTCTAAGAAATAGATAATCACCAATTGGCCCCGCAATAGTAAGGAACGTTAACCGACCATATGCACTGCGCCAATATTTTAAAAGTTTAGCTATAGTTCTTTTAAAGGGTAGTTTACGAATTCTTCTGATCCACTTGACTCTTTTGAATGAGGCATATCCTCCAAAGATTTCATCCGCGCCTAAGCCGGAAAGCACCGCCTTTAGGCCTTCGCTATGTGCGCACCGGGAAACGAAATAGGAATTTACCCCGTCAATAGTCGGTTGATCCATTGCACGCCAGATATCCGGGAGGTCTTCCCAGAATATTTGTTCATTGATACGATAAGAAGTATGAACAACATTTTTTGCCTTCGCCACCACTTGTTTTTGATAGGGCGATTCGTCAAAAGTTGCTTCATCAAAATTGATCGAAAGTGTTTTTATCCCTTGCTTAAATTCATCAGCGAGCAAGGTGATCAGGCTTGAATCAATACCACCACTCAGAAATACGCCCAGGGGGGCATCGGCAATTAAGTTCTTTTTAATAGTGGCAATTAATGCATCTTTTACATCGGACAGTTCATTACCGGAACTTATGTTAGCGGTTTCACGTCCCGAGTGACTATAAAAATGAACTTCGTGCGAGAAGTCATCGATATTTATTTCCATGAACGCTCCGGCATCCAATTGGTAAACATTTTCAAGGGTAGTGTAGGGATGGGGAATAGAGCCAAAAGCCAGAAAAAGGATTTTCCATTTCTCATCTCCCCGCCAATTCTTATTAAATTGGTGAAAGACTCTCACCTCAGACCCGAATACAAGCACTCTATCCTTGATGTGGTAATACAACGGCTTTACGCCCACGTGATCACGCACCAGTAGCAGTTTGCTGCTCCTTTTGTCATAAAGAGCAAAGGCAAAAATACCCTCGAATCTGTCAAATGCTTTCGTGCCCCAATGACGATACGATTGCAAAATTACTTCCGTATCCGAATGCGTTTTAAAAATAATTCCAACGGCTGATAATTCAGCCTTCAATTCCTGGTAGTTGTAAATTTCTCCGTTGTAAGAAATAATTAAATCATCATCTAGAAACATCGGCTGATGACCGGCAGGCGAAAGATCAATGATAGCTAGTCGCCTATGGCCAATGGCAACTTTTTCGTCAAAGTAAGTTCCGAAATCATCAGGACCACCGTGCACAACTGCATTTAGCATCGAGGAGAGAACTTCTTCTCGTTGCGTTACATTTTCAAGGCTTGCAAATCCAGCTATGCGGCACATAACAAAGCAAGTACTAATAAAGGAAATTTTGATTCTCTTGATTTTACTTTATCAAGAATAGTATCCATCTCCATTGTTCTTTTTGCCATATCCGTAACGATATCCATAGCCATAGCCATGACTATAACCGTAGCCAACTCCCGACCTGTAAATGTCATTGAGGACAATGCTTATGTTTTTAAGTTTCCCCGCACTATAAAATTCTTGAACATCCCTAAGAAAGGCCTTTGGCGTATAGTTTTGGCGAGTTACAAAAATTGTATGATCAGCGTACTTGGACAACACAAATGCATCCGTCACGATGGCAAGAGGTGGTGTATCTATAATGATGTAGTCATATACTTTAAGCGCTTCGTTAACCAAAGATTCAAATTTATCAGTAATCAAAAGTTCGGAAGGGTTAGGAGGTACAGGACCTGCGCTAATCAAATCAAGGCTTTCAATTGATGTGTGCTGAATAACCTCTGAAAAGGAATGCAAATTACTTAAATATCCGCTGAGTCCTCTTTTGTTTTCTAAATCAAAATCGGAATAAATTTTCGGCTTGCGCATATCAGCGCCGATAATCAAAGTCTTTCTACCTGACATAGCGAAAACCGTTGCCAAATTGATTGTAGTGAATGTTTTTCCCTCACCACTGATGGAACTGCCTACCAAAAATATTTTTTTGAGTTGATTACCAGTGAAGTAATTTAGATTTGACCGCAACGCACGAAAAGATTCAGCAACAGCCGATTTCGGTTTACGGCTTACGGCAAGATTATCCTCTGTTTCGTAATGACCAATTCCGCCAATAAACGGTATCGAAGTTATCTTTTCGATATCATCCTTCACTTGTAATTTTTGATTTAATACCTCAAGTATAATGAATGCTAATAAGGGGATTAGCAGACCCACTGCAAATCCAAAAAAGTAATTACGGCTCGTATTTGGGGAAATTGGTCCACCTATCATCGGAGGATTAACTGTTACAACGTCCGAAACATTCGAAGCTTTTGAAATCCCCGCCTCTGACATTTTTTGCATTAGGAATACGTATAAATTTTCCAGCAAGGAATAGTTTCGTTGGATGGAAACAAATTGCCGTTGTTGTAAGGGAAGATTGCCAAGTTGCTTTTCCAAATCAGCTATTTGCTTTTCTATCAAGTCTGATTTAAACTTATCGGTTACCCTAAGCGATCTTATCGACTCCAACAACTCATTTTTCATTCCATCTAATCTCCTTAGAGCTCCCTTGGCAAGAGGATTTTCGTCCCTCCCTTTTCCAATAAATAGCTTCAGCTCCAACTGAACGTCAATCATCTTATTCACAATATTTGATAAGATAGGATCATCGACACCCACAGAAGCAGGAAGGATTATTAAATCCAAATTATTACCCTGACTGATGTACTTGACTAAGTAGCCATAGTAATTAGAACGAAGAAGGAGTTCTGTTTTTTCTTTCTCCAATGGACTCAGTTTTTCAAATAAGCGTTTAGTCTCGTCATCTAAACTCTCCATTGAGTTATTGATCTTGAATTGCTCAAGCTGGTGTTCAAAGATCTTAAGAGAATCGGAGATGTGCTTGAGTTGGCCTTTGATAAAGTTAATCGTTCGTTCGGCAGTTTGATTTTTCTTATCAAGGTCAAATTGCTGGTAAGTCGCAATAAGGTTATTTACGAAATCTACCTCCTTGTCAGGGTTGGGTCCAGTAATACCTAAATTTAAGACGCCTGCCCCAACTTCCGCCCAATCAACGGAAAGCTTATTAACATAAGAACCTGTCACTGCAAAAGGATCTAAAAAAATCAATTGATATTGCACGTCTTTAATACTCTTAATGCTTCGTAATGAATCTTTTATTATCACGAAGTGATGCCCATTATATTCAATGCTGTCATTAAACCGAAAAATCTTGCCCTTGTCTTTCAATTCATCATCGCCACCTTTGATAAGAAACGAATTCTCGTCCAATGTTTTAAAAACCAACGAAGCGCCATACGATCCGTTGCGCACTAATAATCTTGCCTTTATAGGGAGATCATAAACCTCCGTTGTCTTTATTTTTCCCTTTTGATAAAAAGCTACTTCAAAATTTAAGTTCTCAACTACTTTGCCTATGAGCGGATAAGATCGGATAATGTACGGCTCATTCATGTAATTCCGATATGGATCAATTAAGGCGTTCTTATAAAGTAATTCCGCCCCACTGGTCTCTTCTTTCTCGCGAATAATGACCGAGGCTTTTACTGTGTAAATTCTGACTGCATATCTATTGATAAGAAACGATAGCGTTAAACAGATCGTCAATGATAAGACCACGAAGTACCAATTGCGCAGTGCTCTAAACCCAACTCTTTTGAAGTCAATTAGACTGTCATTCTTGGAGTCCTTTAGCCTTCCTTCAAACTCTGTATCGCTCATTAGTTACTTGGAATAGGTGTTGATAATAAGCAAAACAGTAGCAACCGAAAGTAAAATTGTGAGGTTCTGGAAGAAATACTTTCTGAATGGGCGTTGCTTCAATGGAGGAACAATGATCAAATCATTTTGATAAACATAGTAGTAAGGGGATGAAATAAAATCCTCCTGTAACAGATTCACGTAGTGCACTTCGGTTTTGGAACCGGTTTGCCTGATCAATTTCACGTTACTCCGATCTGCCAAATCGGTTAATCCACCGGCAAGGCCAATCGCTTCCATCAGTGAAACTCTATTGTTGTTATAAGTTATCGCTCCTTCCTTGTTCACCTCGCCAAGGATAGTGGATCGATAATTTAACAGCCTGACCCTGACAACGGGGCCTTCCAAATAGTGATTCGCAATTTGCTGTATGGTATCCTGAATTTGAAATATGGTGAGTCCGGCCACCTTAACCCTGCCAACTACAGGCACTGGTATTTCTCCATTTTCATCAACCACGTCTCCTAACAAAAGAGCCCCGCCAACAATTGTGTTTCCACCCGAATTTTGTTGCGTGTTCTGTTGCGTAAAATCAAATTCCTTCTGCGTTAGGCTCTGATATCTCACTGAAATAATATCATTGGTCTGAACCTTGTACTTGAAGTCTACTAAATCATAGTCACGAGTAGCTGTATCCGGCGGATTCTTTTTCTTTTTCAGATCACCCTCTTTTTGTAAATAAAGTATTTTCTTGTTAGTCACACACGAAGACAAAGCCAAAAGAGCAGCTAAAAAAATGAGAAGATGTGCTTTACGCATGAGGTTGGTTATCCAAATAAGCTCGAAAATTAGGAAATATTAACAGACATATAAAATACTTCATTCATGTGATAGGTAACACCCTGATTTTATTAGGCCTCGTCATCCTCCACTTCTTCCTCATAGCCTTCTTTTACTTCTTTATCCCCATCAACAATATGGGCAAACTTGGCAAACCATCCTCCATTGACTATTAGGTCAGCAGGTTTTCCTTGCTCAATCACCTCTCCAGCGGAAAGAACAATCACATGATCAGCATCTTTCACCATTGAATAACGATGCGCGATTACAATCACTGTATTTTCTTTACTCACCTTTTTTATCGTTCTCTTCACTTCTGCTTCGGTGGCAAAGTCAAGATTAGCAGTGGCTTCGTCCAGAATTAAAATTTTCGGTTGTGCAATAAGTATTCGCGCAATTTGAATTCTTTGTCTTTCTCCTACAGAAAGCCCTAATCCACTCTCTCCCACCTTAGTCAATAAACCATCAGGTAAACGTTGTAGAGTGCTCTCTAAACCGGCAGCAATGGCTGCCCTTTTCACTTCCTCATCAGAAGCTTCTGGCTTTTTGTAGCGGATGTTATCTGCTAAAGTTCCGCGAAATACTGCACCATCAGTAGCCACCATTCCAATCTGTCGTCTGATCGACGATGCATCAATAGCTGAAAGCTCTTTTCCATCAATTACTATTTCCCCGCTCGATGGCTCATACAACTTCATAAGGAGATCAACAGCTGTCGTTTTTCCTGCACCCGATGTTCCTACAATAGCGGTGACTTTTCCAGGTTCAATCGTAAATGATAATCCTTTTAGAATTTCTCTTTCCTTCGTATAGGCGAACGTCACATTTTTAAACTCAACTTTACCCTGCTTGATTTCCCAGTTCACTCCTCTCTTTTCTTCATGCTTGTGATCAACCAAACGAAATGCCCTTGCAATGGAAGCAATATTCTGTTGAAGATTTACCCACAGACTTGCCAAGGTATCGATGGGACCATACAACCGATCCAGGTAAGCAACAAACATAACTACATCACCTGGCGTTAACTGCCGTTTAAGTGTGAGGTATCCTCCATAACCCAACACTAATGCTGTTGACAATCGTGTCAACATGTTTTCCCAAAAAACATATTGGTTCGCTAGCTTCGATCGATTTACATAATCGCGATAGGCCTCGTCTGAAATTTTAGAAAAGCGAGCAACCTCTCTCTGCTCAGCGCCTGATAGTTTTACAGTTTTAATTCCTGCCAACGCATCCTGCATCCTCGCCGCCACTTCTTCCCACCGATCATAAAAACTAGAAAGTCCGGTTTCTAATTTATTAGCCGAGCGCCAGGCGATCAATAAATAAAAAGGAATTACAGCAAGCGCAATCAGTGTAAGCGTCACATTCTGCCAAAACATAATGGCCAGAATTCCGCATAGACTAATGATCTCCGGAAGAATCTCCTGCGAAAGCCCATTTACAACACCAGATACTTCTTCGGATTGATTGATCTGTTTTGCAAGACCTGCGCTGGATCGCTTACTAAAGAAACCCAACGGCAATCGAAGTACATGACCAAAAGTGCTTCGGATAAATCCTTGCTCAATACTGCACGACAATCTTACATTCATGTTTTCACCTAACAGTAAAAACAATTGACCGAGAAGGTTTACAAAAAATAAAATAACAACCGCGATTAGCAAGGTTTGGATTGCCTGTCCAGGTGTTCTGCCAGCGACTTCATGGCGTGTGTGGGGTTCCTTAGGAATAATTTTGCTTAAAATAAAATCAATCTCCGAATCATCCGCTTCTACTTGGGCAGTATCTGCATCAGCTTGATATTGTTGGCGAGTTTCATCTTTCGCTTTTTGAATGAACAAGCCAGCGACATCGTTGATGGCTTCACGATAAATCAGGGGCTCAACCAAATTTGCTCCTGTAGCAAGCAGGCCAATGAAAACAATGAGTACAAACTTTCGCCATCGCGGAACGATCAGCTGAAAAATGTTTTTCCAAACCGACATTTTAGAACCAGCCATAGACTCAATAACTATTTAATTAACCTTCACAACCTTAACAGTTCTAGCTGATGTTGGTGTCTGAATTTTCAATAAATATAGGCCAGCAGCTAGTGTCGACAGGTCGATCGAATAAGGATTATTATCCCAACTTACGAAATCTGAAAACTCAAACACTTTCTGTCCAGTCAAATTGAAAGCTGTTATCATAAACGTTTGATCAACCGGATATTTAAAAACTATTTTTAAATATTGGGTTACTGGATTTGGATAGACCTGAAACTCTTGTGAGAAATTAAGAAAGTCTTTAGCTAGAGAAAAATTCGGAATCCCGTAACCTAACATGTTATCTGGGTGACTCGCTTGTGATGCTGAATTGATAACACGCTGGTATATTTCTTTCGCCGAAGCTTGTGGCAGCGCTTGCCGCAGACCGGCTACCATACTAGCAACTAAAGGGCTTGAAAAAGAAGTGCCGCTAGCTGATCCTACTTTTCCAGACGCCATAATCACAACTGCGTCTTCACCTAAAGCACTCACATCTGGTTTGACACGATCGTCAGAACTCGGCCCGATGGAACTAAACGCGCTTCTGCGTTTTGAATTATTAACGGCTCCACATGCGATTATGCCTTCCGTATCTGCGGGCACATCAATATATTTCCATGAATTACCTCCCTCATTGCCCGCACTATTTACTACAGCAATTCCTCGCTCAAAAGCCTTATGAGCAGCACGTGATACTATCGATGTTTTACCATCCAAATCTTTGTAAGTATAATCCATACTTGAATCATCGAATGTATTGTAACCCAACGATGAATTGATTACGTCCACACCCGCACTGTCCGCCCGCTCAGCAGCGAACAACCAATTATATTCTTCAATTCGATACTCACTGAAAGCGTCTTCGGTCTGATAAAGAAAAAAATTCGCTTTATAAGCTCCTCCTAAATAAGTATTTGAAATGTTACCCGCCATGATTGACAACACCTCTGTGCCGTGATCATAGGCAGAATAAACATCAGTCGTGTTATTTACAAAATTGAAAACCGATTTCATCCTTCCTTCCTGATAGATTGATTGAAAAGCCGTAAGTGTATTGACACCAATAAACCCTGCATCAAAAACAGCAACATCAATTCCTTCCCCATTGTATCCCGCCAACTGCATTTTATCAAGGCCAATCATTTCCAATTGCAATTGATTTTGAAGTGCACTTGCAGCGTTTGTTCGTTCGAATTTATTAATAGTACTTTTTCTTCCTCCTAAAAGTTTTGTTCCTGGGGCAACCAATTCCACTTTGGATGCAAATGGCAAATTTGAAACCAAGATTGATGTCGGTTTATCTGCTTGGATCAACACACCATTGAACCATCGAGAAGTAAAAAAGACCGAAGCTCCTGTTGCCTTTACTTGAGCAACATAAGCCGGATCAACCGGAAGATCTTCAATACTGATTGTAAAATTTTCCTTAGTTCTTCGATCAAGGCTTTTCTGAGAAAGAAATTGTAAAGGATTTGAAATCGAGTAAGGTGTATTGGCTTTATCTTTGAAGCTAACGAAGTACCGATTCTGACAAAATAGTGAAAGTGGAAACGCTACTAAAAGAAGTATCAACCTACTGATGGCCATAGCTGATCAACGACTGAATGTAAATACTTCCATTTTTCGCCACCTGTTGACCATAACAAGGATCATTGGTGTTATTAAAATAATTGAGCTCTTCACTTTCTTTATAGATCAAACCAATAGATGCTGCATACACTTCAACTTCTTTCAAATGAGAAATAATAAATTCACCATTATCTCTCCGGGCGGTAAACGTATTCTGCATTTTCTTTCCGTTGGCAAGTGTGAAGGATTGACGAAGGTTCTTTAACGTATCGTAAGTTGCTTCTTGGCTGTTATACGAATTAATATTCCACACCGTTTTTTCCACAAGCGGAAAAATAAATTTCACATAAGGAATATTGCTTTCGTTAACGATGACTTGGTTGCTGTTAACTCGTGTAGTCCAGGTATCTAAATCCGTCCAGGACTTTGTAGAGTCAGGTCTGGTATAACGATGTATTGTAAACGTGTATCCTCCCTCGGAGTTTTTTATGGAGTCAGTTATTAACTCTTTCAACTGATAACTACTTGGTGTCCCTCCATTACCATTACATACCAGCCTCAAGATATTTGTTTCATTGACCTGGTAAACCCAAAAATTTCCAACTCGCAATGGATAATATGATTGATCGGAAATCTTAGGTGCATCTGAAGATGAGCATCCGACAAGAAATATGAAAACCCAATAAACAACAACATTCTTTCTCATCAATAAACTATTTCCTCTGGCGCAAAGAATATTATTCATCTCAACCACAAAGTTATTTTTTTATATGATAATAGATGGCTTTTGTAGTTGTTCATTTCTTTCCAATATTTGGGCATGTTGATTACCAAAGTGAAAGTGGGGCAAGTCACTAATCTTAGCGAAGCCCGCTATTGTGCCGGCATGGGTGTTGATTTTCTTTCATTCCCGATCTCATCGATTGATCCAAAAACGTACCAGGAGATAACCGGCTGGGTAGCTGGACCCAAATTCGGAGTGGAAGTAGATTCCGAGAATATCAGTTCTATTCAAGAATACAAGACCGATTTTATAGCGATAAACATCGACCTATTAGAAAGTAGCAGTGGTTTTGAAAATTTAATTGTCAGTTTGGGGGTTCATGAATGGTCAACGAAGAAACAAAGTCTGCTCCTATCGAAAGGAAACATTCTTTACATTGAGCTGAAAATAACTTCACTTGATGAAAATACTTTGGGAATCATCAATGACATTACTGAAGATTTCAAAATTCTGTTGAAGCCCTCAAGCAAATTAGAGCTTGATAGAATAGTGAAACTACCAATTGATGGGCTAAGCTTTGATGGGAACGCTGAGACTAAACCTGGCTTGAAAGAATATCCGCTTTCAGAAATTCTTGAGCGATTAGAAGACAATACTTAACCAAATACAGGATAATCGATAATCAAGAATTACTTCTCCTTCTCAAACTTCTCTATCGCCCTTTGCACAGCCTCAGCGGTCACGTCAGGGAAAGAAATATTCAGTGGCTTTGCTCCTTCTATCCACTTAGTAATTTTCTTAATCGATTTCTTTTTTACCTTTTTCAAAACCGGAACACCAAGCTTTCTTAATGCGGCCGCATTGCAGTGTTGCTCATATTGACTTTTCATTGGCACTACAATGAGTTTCTTATTCATATGAAGAACCTCTGCAGGAGTCTCAAACCCTGCTCCACACAAAACTCCTGCACTGGTTACAACACTCTCCACAAAAT
>DASYTA010000436.1:0-4708 GCA_036002745.1 Cyclobacteriaceae bacterium
AACGATATCTGGCCCATCTGTTGTTTTTACAACGAATTTTTGATTCCCCGGCAGGTGGGCTACAGAAAAATTTGCTTCGCCTTTTAGAGAAACGTTTCTTGTGTAATCGCCAAAGCCTAATCTGGGGATTGTAAGGCTAGAGTTAGCGTTGAGAATTACTTTAGTTCCATCTTCCAGCAAAACAGATTTTGTTTCACCGTATGAAGTTGCCAAGGTCTTGTATAAAATTTTGTCTTTACTGAGATAGCCCACTATTAAGGCGGCTAGCAAGAAAGTTGCAGCTATCGAAAGTTTTCTGGCGGCAAGCCTTGAAGTGCTTATCGCTGGGCCGCTCACATCAATTTGAGTTTCTGTTGTCTCAAATCGCCTTCGATGCCGCCTGATCGCGGCATCTACATCACTTAGATATTGTATGTTCTGACTTTCCCATTGTGCGAGATATTCATAAAACAATTCCTTATTCTGCGGATCTCTCACCCACTCCTCAATTCTTCTCTTCTCTAAAGTCGTTGCTTTGTTATCAAAATAATTATAGATCGTTTCCTTTTTTATCTCCATTGACATGGTGCTAATATTTGCGTTTTGTTATTAAAGACTGGATTAAGTAGATGTTCTACTTAGTCTGACTAGTAAAAAGATTGTGTATTCACAATAATAATGGCTATCCAAAGCCAATGCTCTTTGAGTGCCGCCTGAATTTGTTTGATCGCCATGTAAAGGTGAGCCTCAATGGTTCGCTGCGATATCTTCATCTCTTCTGCGATTTCTTTGCTCTTCTTACTTTCGAAACGATGCATCACATATACCTGTTTCCGCTTTAGCGGCATTGAATTAATTGTTCGTTCAATAAGGTGATGAAGTTCATCAAATTGAGTAATGGAATCAGGTTGTTCGGAATGCTGGCCTGCAACAGTCATTGCATTTTCAATAACAGTGTTGCCACGATGCATTTCCTTTTTCACATAGTCATAAGCTCTGTTTCTTACGGATGTAAAAAGATAGGCACGGTAAGAGGTAGTGACTGAATTATAGACCCCTTTTGATTGAAACTCAAACAGAATGTCTGAAACTATATCTTCGGCTATCTCCTTGGATGACACATATCTAACTGCGTGACTACAAAGTAGACTATGATAATTGCGGAAGATCATCTCCATACCGGCCTTAACATCCACCTCGAATGTCTTTCGTATAAGGGCCTCGACATCAAGAATTTTAGAATGAGAAGACTCGGTGTCTGAATTAGGAGAATTATGGAATGGATAAAGTTGTCCCATAGGCAAGACTAGGTTTTAAATTTAAGTTTACAGCAACCGTTTTAAAAGAAAATTACACGCAAACGGTTGCTGCAATTAAGACTGTTCTAGTGAGGCAGGTACTTAGTCACTCGAATTATATTTTTAATTTAAAAGATTTAAGTCATTATAAAATATTATCTATCAAATAGATATGAGATAACTATGAGACCTTTCTTTAGGTATTTATGGTTCAATTAAAGGATTACTTCACTTGGTGGATGTGCTGCTTCTGGCAACTTCGATATCGTTTTTTACGTCGTCACGCAGAAGTCTCCAATGAAACCTCAAATTATCATTCTCTTTCCAAGGTTTCCCGTCCTGTTCACTCAGGTGAACTAACGGCATATCATTATAAAGGGGGGTTGTAATACCAATCACGACATCCCAGAATTTTAAAGCATTCTCTAAATGGTGAATTGCATCTTTCTTGTCCGCTTCGTTTCCTTTGGTTCGATAGGTTTGTAACGCAATAGCTCCTTTTAGCTTCTCAGAAAAATAGAGCCCAAGGTTAGCCCAAGTTCTGATGTCAGAAACTTCATGCTGAAGTGCTACATTTTTTCCAAGCTTAATGCTCTTAATCAAATTGAGAGCTTTTGTACAATCCTTATTGAGCAACTCCGCAAGTTTTAAGGGAGTTACTTTTTTATCAAATGCTTCACCAGCGGCAATTCCTTTTACATAATCTACTACGGAGACATAATCCGGATCAAGAGTGGGTTGATTGATTAACCTGTCAATAGAGATAAATTCAACTCTCTTGATTTTTGAATTAAGTGCTAAAAAGCCTTCGGCGTATAATGAAAAATCCCATGTAAAATCAAACGCAGAAGCGAGCCGTAGAGGAGTTGTGCCTGCAAGTGAAGAAGCTTCGAACAAAGGCACTGCTTGATTACCATATCGATTAACAAATTCATTTTTAAAAACTTCGTCGGGCGTTGACGGATTGTATAACAGTCTTCCCCATATCTTATAAAATAACCATTGACGTTCGAATGCGTATTTCCATTCCCTATTAATTCCAGGTTTTGTGAAATAATCTTTAGCGGGGATGTAGGTCTCCGATCCGATGACGTAACCGCCAACATAACCAAGTGCATTCGTCTTTATGTGTTCACGAATAAAACTTGGAACTCCCCAACGCAAACAAAAGATATCTTCATTTCTGGCCGTCCACACAATTTTGAAACTGGTTGGTTCAGGAGTCCAATAGCCGCCAAACAGTTTACCTCCATGAACCTTAATAAGTTTCGTTGTTGACAATGGATGCGACCAATTAAATTTCAGATCAGCCCATACAGGTTGCTCGATAAAATTCATAGCAGCCTCTTGTTCTATTCCTCTACGAGTGATTATTTCAGTTTCGATACTTGTTGGGCTAAGTGACCCTGTAGTGCTTGAAAATGGAATTCGATGAATGACTTTCGATTTGCGTTTGGCGTTTCGCATTCCAGCAATGATTGTCTCTTTCATCCAATTTTCCCTTTGCTGAGGCGTCATCCCTCCCATTCCTTCACCTAGCGTCATTCCAATTCCGTCAAGCTCAGGATATTCTTCCAGCAATTGCGTAACACATTCGCGTGTATACTGTTTTACAATCTCTGAAGTATCGCCCTTTACAAAGAAATGATGATCCAGATTATCCATCGCCACATTATGCGCCCTTGAAAATTCCTTGGTGACAAAAATATTGAACGGAACTACATAGGTGTCAATACCACGCTCTTCCGCCATTTTAAAAATGCTGCCGAAAAGTATTTTCCATTTTTTCATTTCATCCTCACTCCACGGGCTCGCTTCTGGAAAGTGAGCTGGCTTGATCATGAATGTATATGGATGAAGATTCCAAAGTGTGAGAACGTTGAATCTGTTTTCCGCCATCATGTTAAGAAAGCTTTCCCAGTACTTCACATCTGCGCATGTTTCCTGATGCTGATCAAGCGCATAACTATGTCGATAAGTATCCCATGGCAAATCGTATTTTATTGCACGGAATTGCAATCTTGGATTTTCACTTTTCTCTTTAATTTTTTCAATCGGAATTCCGGTTCGAATATCTTCAGCAACAGAAAAGCAGCCGTAAAGAATCCCATTTTCATCACCGCCTTTTATCCGAATCTCGTTTGACGATTTGAATATTGTGAAAGCTTCTTTTTCTATTGAAGTATTTATCTCAAGTGAAATTTTAAAAGCAGCTTGCGCGGTTATTGAATAACCTTTTTCACTAAGCGCTTTTGCTAATATCGCACTCGAATATTTTTCCCGAGAATTTGAAGCATCGAAAGACAGTGAAATTGTTTGGGCTTCGGATTTAAAGGAAAACAGAATACCGAGAATGAAAACGATGAACAGTTTATTCATTTGAATCGTAAAAACGTTTACTCTAGTTATAAATACCTATCAGTGCTTTAATACTTAATGATTTTAGTTTGAATAACAGCTTCCCCTTTCATTACTTCTACAATGTAAAGGCCGGCAGCCCATGATGATGTATTTACCTCGTGCTGCTTGCTCTGTGTATTTTGATAGATCACTTCCCCCATTGATGAGCGAATTGTGACGGGCATTGCTTCTGTTGATTCACCTTCAACAGTGAGTGTGTGATGAACCGGATTAGGATAAATCTTGATCAGAGCATTTGCATTCGGCTCAATACCCGTAATGGACTTGATGCTAATTTTGAATCGTGCGGTTACTGTGCCGCCAAATCCATCGTTAGCCGTAAGGCGTATGGTGGCTGTACTGTCTGCTGCACCTGGAGTTCCGCTGAATGTCCTGGTGGTTGCATTAAACGTTAGCCACGTTTGTAAATTGGTGCCGTCATATCTGCTTGCCGTGTAAGTAAGCACATCCCCATCCGCGTCAAAGAAAGTATTACTGGCAAAAGTGAAAATGAAGGGAGTCAATGGAAGAGCTTCTTGACCGGTGATCGTGTTGGCTATTGTTGGAATAGAGTTCACAACCGTTAAAGTTTGAGTTATCGGAGAAGCCGAATTGTAATTGCCATTCCCTGCTTGACTGGCTTGGATGTCCGTTGAGCCTCGAGCATGTATTGTAACCGTATTGCCACTAATAGTTGCCACCGTTGGGTTTGAACTAGTATAAGAGACGTTTAGAGTTGATGATGCTGAAGCGTTAAGTGCAAAAGGCAAGTCACTCAATTTTTTGTTAGCTAATGCAGAAAATGAAATTGTCTGAGAAGCTTTAGTCGTTGTGAGTGTTTGTTGCACCGGTGTTGCTGCCAAATATCCCCCATTGCCTGGTTGTGAAGCGGTGATGGTAGCAGTTCCTATTCCTACGACAATGATGCTATCACCCTGCACTACAGCCACATTAGTATTTGAACTTGAGTATACGATGTGTAAGTTGGAAGAAGCGGTTGCTGGCTTAAGTACAGATTTGTAAGGAGCCGG
>DASYTA010000437.1:0-4799 GCA_036002745.1 Cyclobacteriaceae bacterium
AGCACTTTTCTATAATGATCTAGGTTTTTGAGAGCGGCACCTGTTCCGCGCACCACCGCACGCAACGGATCTTCCGCCACATGAATCGGCAGCTTTGTTTTTAGGCCAAGGCGTTTGTCAAGGCCACGCAACATAGCTCCGCCACCAGTAAGATAAATTCCACGCTCATAAATATCAGCGGATAGTTCAGGAGGTGAAAGCTCGAGGGCCTTTAAAACAGCTTCCTCCAATTTTGAAACGGATTTATCTAATGCAAAAGCAACTTCTGAATAAGAAATTTTAATAGTCTTCGGAATACCGGTCATCAAGTCGCGACCGCGGATTTCATAATCATCAGGACCATCATCCAATTCAGTCATAGCGGAACCGACTTCAATTTTCACCCGCTCTGCAGAACGCTCACCGATCAATAGGTTGTGCTGTCTGCGCATATAATCCAAAATATCACGGTTGAAGGTATCGCCTGCTATGCGGATGGATTGATCACAAACTATTCCTGACAAAGCAATTACGGCAATATCGGTAGTTCCGCCACCGATATCTACCACCATGTTTCCGATAGGTTGCTCGATATCAATGCCCGAGCCAATGGCTGCAGCAATGGGTTCATAGATCATGTAAACTTCCTTGGCGTTAGCGTGTTCAGCGGAGTCACGAACGGCTCGTTTCTCTACTTCGGTGATAGCTGAAGGGATGCAAATCACCATTCGCAACGAAGGCGGAAAGAACTTACGACCTGTGTCAATCATTTTAATCAAGCCTCGGATCATCATCTCGGCAGCGTGGAAGTCGGCAATTACACCCTCTTTTAAAGGCCGGATTGTTTTGATGTTGTCGTGTGTTTTCTCATGCATTTGCATGGCTTCGCGACCAATGGCAAGCACGCGGTTGGTATTTTTATCGATGGCGATGATACTAGGCTCATCGACTACAACCTTGTCTTTGTGAATGATCAGTGTGTTAGCGGTGCCTAGATCTATAGCAATGTCGCTGGTAAAAAAATCGAAAAGTCCCATGAAGTTTTTCCCTCCTAGTAAGATTAAATTAAGTGGTGAAATTAAATAAATAAACCATTACTAGAGCCTTCTCTCAATGTTTAAAATGTCTAAATCCGGTGAAAACCATAGCCATGTTATGTTCATTGCAAAAGTTAACCGAATCCTGATCTTTGATTGAGCCGCCCGGCTGAATCACAGCAGCGATACCTTGTTGATGGGCAATTTCTACACAATCAGGAAAGGGGAAGAATGCATCAGATGCCATCACGGAGTTTTTTAAATCGAAACCAAAGCTTTTAGCCTTCTCGATGGCTTGCTTCAATGCATCCACCCGGCTGGTTTGCCCTACTCCGCTGGAGAGCATCTGACCATCAACAGCCAAAATGATAGTGTTCGACTTGGTATGTTTACAAACTTTGCTGGCAAAGAGAAGAGCATTGATTTCTGCTTGAGAAGGTGTGCGCTTTGTTACCGTCTTCAAATCTTCTTTTGAGTCTGTGTGGAGGTCTAGGTCTTGTTCGATCACACCATTGAGTAGGCTTTTAAACTGCTTCGTTGCCGTAAGGGCTTGCTTTTGTTTAAGGATGATTCGGTTCTTCTTGGATTTTAAAAGTTCCAAGGCATTTAAGTCATAGTCCGGAGCGATCAAAATCTCAAAAAAGAGTTTATTGATTTCTTCAGCAGCGGTAAGGTCAATCTTTTTATTAGTGGCCAATACACCACCGAATGCTGAGATAGTGTCAGCTTGAAATGCTTTAAGGTAAGCTTCTTTTATCGACGATGCGGTGGCTACACCACAAGCATTGGTGTGTTTAATAATAACAAAGGCTGTGTCTCCATCAAACTCTTTTACCAGGTTTACGGCAGCATCAACGTCAACTAGATTATTATAAGAAAGTTCTTTGCCGTTAAGCTGATCAAACAATTTTTCTAGATCGCCAAAGAAAACACCTTTTTGATGCGGGTTTTCTCCGTAACGCAAAGTTGTGCCGCGATGGTAACTGGATTTGAAACTTGGAATGTTTTGCTCTTGATTGAAGTAACCGAAGATAGCGCCATCATAGTGAGAAGTCACATCAAATGCTATGGCAGCAAATCTTTTTCGGTCAGATAGATCGGTGGAGCAATTTTTATTTTTTATTAGATCAAGTACATTGGCATATTGATCACGTGAAGAAACGATCAATACATCATTGAAATTCTTAGCGGCTCCACGGATCAATGCGATTCCACCAATGTCAATTTTTTCCACGATATCTTCCTCACTTCCGCCTTTAGCTACTGTCTCTTCGAAAGGATAAAGGTCAACAATCACCAAATCAATTGGGGCGATTTTAAAATCCTGGACTTGCTTCAAATCACCGGCATCATCTCTTCGATAAAGGATACCACCAAACACCGCCGGGTGCAGAGTTTTTACTCGGCCTCCCAAAATGGAGGGGAAGCCTGTCAGTTGCTCGACAGGCGTGACTTTATAACCAAGCTTCTCAATGAATTCTTGGGTGCCGCCTGTGGAAACAAACTCAACTTTCTGTTTGGCTAGTTCATGGACTATGGCGTCTAGACCATCTTTATAGAAAACGGAAATAAGGGCTCGAGTGATTTTTTTGCTCATTAGATATTAGGTTCAGGGGATTAAAACTTCGCGGCAAATGTAATGGATTATCGTGGTTGATGGACGCCGAGTTCTTTTTACCAAATCAATAGTAAAAAGGGTAAGGTGCCCACCCAACGGAACACTTGTTAGCTGAAAATTTTTCTAAAATCTCTTGCACTTTGTTGTGCGGGAAAATTTTTTCCTCTTTCTTTGAATCGTTATGAAAAACAGTCAGCGATTTTATTTTGGTTTTTACTTCTATCAATCCCAGCGGGACTTGAGGTAAAATCGCTTTGAAAAGGAAAAACAAAACGAAAATATCAAAAGAGTCCCGGAAAAACCGGGACTTTTTATTTTATGGCTAAGAAGAAGAAAATAAAAGTAGCAATCCAGGGCATCGCCACCAGCTTTCACGAGGTGGCAGCACTTACGCATTTCAAAGAACCGATTGAAACAGTAGAGTGCCTGAGCTTTCACAGGTTGTGTGAATCGTTGAAAAAAGGCGAAAGCGATTATGCTGTGATGGCAATTGAGAATTCTATTGCAGGAAGCATTTTGCCCAACTACTTTTTATTGCAAGAATATCATTTCTCTATTATCGGAGAAGTTTATCTGCCCATCCACATGCATCTGCTTGCTTTGCCCGGTGTAAAGTTGAGCGACATCAAAAACATTGAAAGCCACCCTATGGCTATCCGCCAATGCTCAGATTATTTACATCGATTAAATGGAGTTGAAATCCGCGAAAGCGATGACACCGCCTATTCAGCAAAGAAGGTTGCTGAGAAGAAACTGAAAGATACGGCGGCTATCGCCAATGAGCATGCAGCAAAAAAATTCGGATTGGAAATCATAGAGAAGCGAATCGAAACTCATAAAAAGAATTTCACTCGCTTTTTGATTTTGGCGAAAAAAGCAACAGCAAAAGATGACACCAACAAAGCTTCTTTGAGTTTTGAAGTGGCCAATGAAGTAGGAAGCTTAGCAGATGCGTTAATGACTTTCAAAGAAAAGACCATCAACCTAAGCAAGATCCAATCGATACCTATTATTGGTAAGCCAAGTGAATACTCTATTCATGTGGATGTAGAATGGAAGCGGAGAAAAAATTATGACGATGCGGTGAAGCAAGTGCTAAGACAAGTGCGGAACCTGAATATTTTGGGAGAGTATAAGAAGGGAAAGATTGAATATAAGTAGACATAAGTATCTAGTAGTGAGTATTAAGAAAATACAATGATCCAAACAGCAGATAGAATTAAAAACATAGAGGAGTACTACTTCAGCAAGAAGTTGGCGGAGGTGCGCACACTTGATTCGCCTGAATTAAGAGTAATCAACCTTGGTATTGGAAGTCCTGATCTTTCACCTTCTGAAAATACAATTGAGGCACTTATTGCTTCAGCAAAGGATCCTGCTAATCACGGGTATCAGAATTACAAAGGGATTCCACAGCTGCGCGAAGCGATCGCTTCATTTTATAAAAAGATTTATAACGTTTCACTTAACACGGAAACAGACATTCTTCCGTTGATGGGCTCGAAAGAAGGCATTATGCACATCTGCATGGCTTTTGTGAATGAAGGTGATGAAGTGTTGTTCCCTGATCCTGGTTATCCAACCTATGCATCTGTAGCTAAATTGACCGGAGCTAAAATTTCAACGTATGAAATGAAGGAAGAGTTGGCTTGGGGAATTGATGTTGCTGCTCTGAAAAAAAAGGATTTGTCTAAGGTGAAAATCATGTGGGTGAATTTTCCTCACATGCCTACCGGACGTATTGCATCAAAAGCGGAATTAAAAGAGTTGGTTGATTTGGCTCGAGAAAATAATTTCTTGATTGTGAATGACAATCCGTACAGCTTGATCTTGAATGAAAGTCCATTGAGTATTTTGTCTATTGAAGGCGCGAGCGAGGTTGCTCTTGAATTGAATTCGTTGAGTAAGTCGCACAACATGGCGGGTTGGCGCATCGGTTGGGTAGCAGGTAGAAAAGAATACATTGAGGCCGTGCTTCGTGTGAAAAGCAATATGGATTCAGGAATGTTTCTTGGCCTGCAACACGCTGCAGTAGAGGCACTGAAAAACGGAGACGACTGGTTTCAAAAACAAAATTTAATTTATCGCAAGAGGCAAGCAGCAGCCAGCAAAATATTGGAAGAGCTAGGCTGTTCGTTTGAAATGAAACAATCTGGTTTATTCAT
>DASYTA010000438.1:0-3078 GCA_036002745.1 Cyclobacteriaceae bacterium
CCTCCATTACCTCCGCTAAAGTGATTGGTACTACCTCTTACTCCGCCCCAGCTTTGCTGATGAAATTGTGTTGCCTGAAAATTAGAAAATGCCTGACGATTAAATGAATGTGTGTTGATTGAATTTCTAAAATTATTCGAACTGTGATTAGGAATCACATTTCTCTTTGTTGACGAAGTGCGATTACCATTCGTATTATGCCATGCATTGGTATTGCGGTTGACATTCGATTCGTGATTTATAGTTGAGAAATGTCTATTGATATTGTTGTGAAAGCTTCTATAAACATTAGTATGATTGACATACGTGCGATGTGCATTATAGAAATTATTGCAATAGCTATAGTAACGAGGATATCTGTGATATCCAGAGTTGAAAAACCAACGAGAATAAGCTCGTGATGGTAAACCAACAACTACTAAATTTCCTCCACCACCAAGATAAAAACCAGTTTGATAGTAGAGTGGACGAGGGTACCACATTGGATAATCGTACCAATAGGGATATCCAAACCAATAAGGATAAGGATTGGGATTATAGTTACTGCCATAATAATTATTCACAACAGTAGGTTGTTGTTGACTCTGATTTAAAACAACATCTGATGGTCCTTGGTTTTCACCATTAGCTGAATAACTGTCTGCAAATTCCTGAGCAGACTTTTTCATTTCTTCCTGCATTTGTGGATCGCTCTCTACTTGTTTCTTGTAGTCATCCAGATCTTTTTGATTTTCAGAATTGATCTGGGCACTTTGTGTATCTAATTTCGCCTTTGTGCCTTCAGGGTCACTCTTGTAAGCTTCACCCAAACTCACTACTAAATCGATCCTTTCCGTAAGTAAGTTCATCACCTCAGGCATACCGATTATTTTTTTAAAATCAGTTTGCACATCATCCGGGAGATCGCTAATAATTTTCTCCATCGCTTCTTGCGATTTTTGATAAGTTTTGTCCATTGCCCGCAAGTCTGCTAGATGCATTGGGAATAAACCTGTTACCGCATCAACCGTTTCTTTTGGATAGTTAGTCAACGTTGGTTTTACTTGCTCTAATGTTTTTGGTGGTCCATCCACCAGTTGATGGATCAAATCTGGATAACGAGCTAACTCATAATACTTCTCTTGTTCTTCTCGAGGGTAAGCTGCAACCATATCTTGAAATGATTGACTTGTGCGTGCCTGAATACGTTCAATCTTAACAATATTCTGTGGGTATTGTGAAATGTTAAGAATTGCATCACGAACATCGCTCGAATAAGGAGCGATCGATGCAATGATATCATCGTCATCTTTCTTCAAACTATCTTGATACGATTGAGAGAAAGAAAAAGTAGATACGATGAACAAAAAGCCAAACAATAAAATCTCACTTAATTTCAATTTCGTTTTCATGCTAATATTTTTTTAACAGACATGTATATCATCTCAATTATCGTGCCCGGGTCTGTCTTGCCGATCGGCATTTTCTATAAAGTGAATCCAAAAGAATACACCCATTAGACACTATAACGATGCAGAAAGTTTAATTGTTGTGTAAGAAAAAGCTTGTTTGAGCCGCTGAAAGTGCTCTTGCTTCGTTTATAAAATATACTTCACGCAAGCTGCGGCATGATTTGCTTTGGCACGAGCTTCCTCGATTGAATTTCCTTTTGCTAGTGCTACTCCCATCCGTCGTTCACCGTTTACTTCCGGCTTGCCAAACAAGCGAAGTTGCGTGTCGGGTTCTTTTAGTGCTTCTTCCAATCCTGAGAAGATTACATTTTGAGATTTGCCTCTAACCAATACAACGCTAGAAGCTGATGGACCAAATTGCCTAATCACTGGAATTGGTAAACCTAAAATCGCTCGCACATGCAATGCAAACTCTGATAAATCTTGTGAGATCATCGTGACCATGCCGGTATCATGAGGGCGTGGTGAAAGCTCACTGAAATAAACCTCATCTCCTTTCACAAAAAACTCGACGCCAAAAATTCCAACTCCGCCTAATTTCTCTACTACTTTTTTGGCAATGTCTTGCGAAGTCTTTAATGCTTTCTCCGTCATCGGGTGCGGTTGCCACGACTCTTGGTAGTCGCCATGCTCTTGCCGGTGACCGATGGGCTCACAAAATGAAACTCCGGCTTTATGTTTGATTGTTAATAATGTGATCTCAAAATCGAAATCAATGAAACCTTCTACAATTACTCGCCCTCCACCGCTGCGTGATCCTTCCTGAGAATAAGTCCAAGCTTTATCAATATCTGCTTCTGTTTTGATTACGCTTTGCCCCTTTCCGGATGAACTCATAATCGGTTTCACCACACAAGGAATCCCAATTTGTTTTACTGCATCATGAAACTCTTTCGGTGAACCAGCAAACTGATAAGGCGAAGTTTTCAATTTTAATTGTTCAGCGGCCAACGCACGAATGCCCTCTCGGTTCATAGTAAGGCGCGTTGCATTAGCAGTTGGTATAATTCGAAATCCTTCTTTCTCCAATTCCACTAGAGTATCTGTAGCAATCGCCTCCACTTCAGGAACGATGAAGTCAGGTTTCTCTTTATAAATAATTTCTCGCAGCGCCTTTTCATCCAGCATAGAGATCGTGTAACTACGATGTGCCACTTGCATAGCTGGTGCGTGATCGTATCGATCAACGGCAATTACCTCCACTCCATAGCGTTGAAATTCAATCACAACCTCTTTCCCCAGCTCGCCGGAGCCAAGCATCATGACTTTGATAGCGGATGAAGTGAGTGGAGTACCTATTTTCAAAGGTTGGTTGCTAGTCGCCATGCCGCTTGGATTATTAAGCAATTAAAAAATAAAACCCGTCACACGAAAGTGCAACGGGTTTTCAGTTTAGAGGTTCCGAGCGGATTCGAACCGCTGTAGGAGCTTTTGCAGAGCTCAGCCTAGCCACTCGGCCACGGAACCAAAAAAGGACTTAGGCCTTAGAACTTGGAAGTCAAAGATATAATTCCAAACACCTAATACCTAAGTCCTAAAAATTATTCTGCTTTAGGAGTTCCTTTCATCTTCTCTTTCAATGCACTCAACGCTTCGATGTCACCCAAGGTTGACTTCTCAGACTCTT
>DASYTA010000439.1:0-6903 GCA_036002745.1 Cyclobacteriaceae bacterium
AAAGTAGACTCAAAGGATTAAATGCCAAAGGAATGAAACTACAAAATGCCCATCTGCAAAACAAACCAAAGGATGCAATCAGCATGGGCATTCGATGTGGCCATAAAAAATAATTATTTACGCATCAAAAGCAAAAATAAAAAACTAGTCTGGGGAAAGAGGTCTGCACATTCCATCAAGGCCATTATATTTGTCGCATGTCGAGTTCTGCCACAGAAACACCATTGATGAAACAATACAACGCCATCAAGGCGAAGTATCCTGGAGCCCTATTGCTTTTTCGAGTCGGTGATTTTTACGAAACCTTTGGCGAAGACGCGATCAAGGCAAGCAAAATATTAGATATTGTTCTCACCAAACGGGGTAACGGTTCTGTTTCTGAAACTGCTTTGGCAGGATTTCCTCATCATGCACTTGACACTTATTTACCCAAGCTGGTGCGAGCTGGTAATCGCGTGGCGATCTGTGATCAACTGGAAGATCCGCGGTTTGTAAAAGGAATTGTGAAGCGTGGTGTGACCGAATTGGTTACTCCGGGAGTCTCTTTCAATGATAATGTTCTCGAGAAAAAGCAAAATAATTTTTTGGCGTCAGTACATATTGCTAAAAACGGATGGGGCATTTCATTTCTTGACATTAGCACTGGTGAGTTTTATGCAGCACAAGGAAATGAGAGTTATGTTTTAAAGCTCATCCAAAATTTTACTCCTGCAGAAATTATTTTCACCAAAGCTCAGCGCGAGAAATTGGATGGCCTCTTCTCAGAAGAGTACGCCACGTTCGCTCTTGATGATTGGATTTATTCTTTTGATTTCGCTCAGGAAAAATTAACGAAGCAGTTCAATACTTCCACGCTAAAAGGATTTGGCATTGATGGAATGAACGAAGCGATTGTGGCGGCCGGAGCTATCCTTCATTACCTCGAAGCTACGGAGCACAATGACACTCATCATATTGCGAGTATTGCTCGTTTGGACGAAGATCAATACGTGTGGCTGGATAAGTTCACGATCCGCAATCTGGAAATTGTTCATTCACACAATGAAGGCGGAGTTCCGTTAATTCAGATTCTTGATCAAACCATTACTCCAATGGGCTCGCGCAACTTGCGTAAGTGGATGGTGCTTCCGCTAAAAGAAAGGTCACGAATTGAAGAGCGATTGCAAGCTGTGAATTATTTTTTTGATCATGACGAAACAGCTGAAAAAATTGCTGAACAATTTAGGCAAATCGCAGACCTTGAGCGGCTGATTTCAAAAGTAGCCGTTGGCCGCGTTAATCCGCGCGAGTTACTTCAGTTGAAAAGAGCGCTTCATGCCATTGCGCCTGTCAAACAAATACTTTTAAATTCCGGATCACCAGAATTAATAAAGTTGGGGAACCAAATCGATCCTTGTGAGTTCTTGTTTGAAAAAATTGATCGAGAGCTGAAAGAAGATGCTCCTATGTTGTTGCATCAAGGTGGGATCATCAAAGAAAATGTAAATGCGGAGTTGGATGAATTACGCACCATCGCGTTTGCCGGGAAGGATTATCTCCTACAAATTCAAAAACGCGAAGTTGAAAGAACCGGAATAAATTCATTAAAAATTTCCTACAACAAAGTCTTCGGTTACTACCTGGAGGTGAGCAACGTGAACAAAGACAAAGTGCCCAATGATTGGATTCGCAAACAAACATTGGTCAATGCCGAACGTTTCATCACCGAAGAACTCAAAGTGTATGAAGAAAAAATCCTTCATGCAGAAGAAAAACTTTCGGTAATCGAGTTGCAACTCTTTCAAGAGCTCGTTCGCCATACGGCAGAATTCATTTCCCAAATTCAACACAACGCGCGCATCATTGCTGAGTTGGACTGCTTGCTGTCTTTTGCTTTTGTATCGAAGGCTAATAAATATTCGCGGCCAGAGATCAGCGAGTCTACGCGACTCGCAATTAAAGCAGGTCGTCACCCTGTGATTGAAAAACAACTGCCTGTTGGCGAAAGCTATGTGCCCAACGATATTCTTCTTGACAATGAAACACAACAAATATTAATTATCACAGGGCCCAACATGGCGGGTAAGTCTGCGCTTCTCCGACAAACCGCATTGATTACGTTGATGGCACAGATCGGTTGTTATGTTCCAGCAGAGCATGCACTCGTTGGGATCGTTGATAAAATTTTTACCCGCGTAGGTGCTTCTGATAATCTGTCAAGGGGCGAATCTACTTTTATGGTGGAAATGACCGAGACTGCAAGCATCCTCAACAACTTAAGCGATCGCAGTTTGGTGTTGATGGATGAAATTGGAAGAGGCACGAGTACTTATGATGGGGTGTCAATCGCCTGGAGTATTGTAGAATATCTACACAATCAAAAAGATTATAAAGCCAAAACACTTTTCGCCACGCATTATCATGAGCTAAACCAACTAGCAGAAGATTTACCTCGCGTGAAAAACTTCAACGTCTCGGTGAAAGAGATCGGTGACAAAATTATTTTCATGCGCAAGCTAAAGGAAGGCGGCAGCGAGCACAGTTTTGGTATCCACGTTGCGCAACTGGCGGGGATGCCCAACAAAATTGTGCTCCGGGCGAACGAGATATTACATTTCCTCGAAAAGGAAAAAAATCACAACGAACCGAACAAAAGGTCTGGTGGCAAGTTTGACGCGTTACCCAAAGCCAGCGCTCAAATTTCCCTATTTGAAGCTGATCCTAAAATGAAAGAAGTACAGGAGATGCTCGGCAAGATCGATATCAACACTATCAGCCCGGTGGAGGCTCTGTTAAAACTCAATGAGGTCTTGACTATTTTAAAAAAATCCTAGAGATATCAGGATTTTCCCTGAGTAAAATTTGATCTCTCCTCAATAAACTTACACCACTATTTCTTCGCTGGATAATTCCGAATATATTTGTTTAACCTCCATTTATTAAAACCATCCACCCATTCTTATGTCCAAGACCACACAAGAAGAAAAAATGTTTAGTAAGGAAGTTGGCATCTATTATCGAAACAAAGATTTTTTGAGTGATGAAAATCATCCAGACAAAATGAAATCAGCGTTGGAAAACCTGACCAATGAGTACAAAAAATTATTGGAGCAGACGCGTTTCCTTACCTGGATCAGTGGGCGACTAGAAAAAAAATTGCACAAGGCGAACCGCGAGTTGAAGGATCGAAACTCGTTGTTGGAAAGAACCATTGACGCATTAATCTCAGCGCGAGCGAGTAAAAATGCTTACACCATTATTTACATTATTGCGATCGTTCTGTTCGTGACTGAAGAATTTTTAATTGAACCAGTCATTGCCAAGTTCGGAAGTGGCTTAGGGTTCAGCATTCTCATCAAGCTCGTCATTGTACTTCTGCTAAAAGTAATGGAAGGAGTTATCGAAGAGCGAATTAAAAAGAAACCACGACCTGCGGATATAATGCAGGAATAAGTTATCAACAGATCAGATGAAATCCATTCGCTGGGGTATTTTAGGTTGCGGTAAAATCGCCCGTAAGTTTGCATCGGATATTAAGTTCGTAAAGAATGCAGAGCTTGTTGCTCTTGGAGCAAGGGAGCAATCTACGGTCGACGAGTTTGCCAAAGATTTTCCGGTAAAACACAAGCACAACAGTTATCAATCATTAGTTGAAAATCCGGAAGTCGATGCCATCTATATTGCAACGCCTCACGCGTTTCATCACGAGCACACACTTCTCTGCTTAAGTCACAAAAAAGCTGTGCTCTGTGAGAAAGCTTTTGCAATGAATTCACGACAGGCTAATGAGATGATTAACTTCGCGCAGAAGAATAAAGTCTTTTTGATGGAAGCTTTCTGGACAAAGTTTCTTCCACATTATCAACTGATGAAGAAAATGATTGCCGACGGAAAAATAGGGAAAGTGCAAAGTGTGATTGCCAACTTCGGATTTATTCCTACTCCTCCGGTTGCTCCGCGGCTCTTCGATCCTAAACTCGGAGGCGGCTCTCTACTTGATATTGGTGTGTACCCGATATTTCACGCTTTGGATATTTTGGGAAGGCCTGATGAAATTGAAGCTGTGATAATTCCAACCGATCAGAAAGTGGATAGTCAATGCGCGATGCAATTTTATTATCACAACGGAGCATTGGCTCAACTTTTTTCTACGCTCACTTCCAATCTTTCCACCGGTGCAGACATTGCCGGAGATCATGGAAGGATTCGATTAACACATCGATTCCACGGCCCAACGACAAACCTTGAATATTATCCGGACATTGTTGATTCATGTCAACATATTTCATTCGAAAAAGCGCAAGGCAATGGTTATGAATACGAGACGCAACACGTCACCGACTGTTTATTAAAAGGTTTTACTGAAAGTCCGGTGATGAAACATTCCGATACTCTTTTACTAATGGAAACTGTTGACCGTGTCCGTGCTAAAGCAGGCCTCCACTACCCGGCTGACGAGCATTAGTTCCCGTGATCATTTCAGATTTTACGTTGCCTTCTGACGATTTTGCCCTACCTTTGCAGAACTTTAAAAATGACACAAGCGCAAACGATAACGCTCTATCAACCGCTGTTGCACACCATAGCTTACAATCTGGTGCGCTGCAAAGAAGATGCAGAAGACATTGTGCAAGAAACTTTTGCGCGCTGGTTAAGCATCGACCAGAAAAAAATCGAGAACACCAAAGCGTATTTGATCAAGGCCGTTACCAACAATTGCCTCAACCATCTCAACTCGTTAAAGAAAAAGAAAGAAGAATACCTGGATTCGATTCACTGGTCAGAATTGTTGGACAAATTCAAAGAAACGAATCTGGCTAAATTGGATTTGGACATCAATCTTTCAGCTGCCTTCAAAGTATTGCAAACCAAACTAGGGCCACTTGAACGTGCCGTGTATGTGTTGAAAGAAGTTTTTGATTTTGATTACGAAGAGCTGCAAGCAACACTCAACAAAAAGAAAGAACACTGCCGCCAGTTATTTTGTCGTGCTCAAAAGAAGTTGAGCGAAGAGACAGCCAAAATACATTTTGAGATGCCTGATGCATCTGCGTTAATCAATAGTTTTCGCCATGCCTGCGATTTCGGGAATGCTTCCGACTTTGTGCAGGAGCTAAAGAATGACATTTCGAAAGTTCTTCAGAAGAATTTCTAAATCTTTTCCTGCTTCAGTAAACTTTCAATCTTGAAACAGGGTTTTAGAAAAACCGCTACAGATTTAAAGAAGCTTAATTAGATGAACTCAACAACACTCGTGCCGGAAGTGAGAAAAAAGCCAATCCTCAAACAGGAGATTGCATTTCTATTGATTCATTTAACTCCGCTGTTGGCCCTTTTTACCGGAGCAACGCTTTTCGATTGGATCATGTGTGCGTTCTTTTATTTTTTCCGCATGTTTTGGATCACGGGCGGATATCATCGCTACTTCGCACACAAATCATATAAAACATCTCGCTGGTTTCAGTTCGTGATTGCTTTTATGGCGCAGACATCTGCACAAAAAGGAGCTTTGTGGTGGGCTGCTCATCATCGTCATCATCATCGCTACAGCGATACACCAGCCGATCCACACTCGATGAAAATCTATGGATTCTGGTATTCGCATGTGGGTTGGATCGTAGGTCCAGACTTCAAAGAAACGGATTACAAAACCATTGGCGACTACGCCAAATATCCTGAACTCGTTTGGCTGAATAAATATCATTTAATACCACCCACAATTCTTGCCTTGGTAATCATGGCACTTGGAGGAATTGTAGATGGAGGAAGTATTACCGCCATGTTTTCTACTGCGGGCTTTTCGGCATTATTTATCGGATTCTTTTTAAGTACAGTGATCACATATCACGGCACGTTCTCAATCAACTCGATTATGCACAAGTTTGGCAAGCAACGTTACCAAACAGGCGATGAATCTAAGAACAGTATTTGGCTAGCATTGCTCACCTTGGGTGAAGGCTGGCACAACAACCATCATTATTATGAAGTAGCATCACGCCAGGGATTTTTCTGGTGGGAGATCGATATCACGTATTACATCTTGCGAAGCTTCCAGGCTGTGGGTCTGATCTGGGAATTGAAAGGTGTTCCTGACCACATCAAATTCTCGAAAGACAAAAAGCATGCGCAAGAGTTGAAGAAACAATACGACATGCAACGGCCACCTATCGCTTCCAATGAAAGTTCAAAAATTGTGAGTGAAGATGTCGAAGTCTAACGATCAATTATTTTTAGAAGGAGCTGTCAAATTATTTCGTTACTACAAAAAGCTAGGCGAAGGCGCCATCGCTCAACTCTCCGATCAAGAAATTTCTATTAAGCCTAACGAAGCCAGCAATAGCATTGCGTTGATTGTTCATCATCTCAGCGGCAATATGCTTTCTCGCTGGACAGATTTTCTAACGAGCGACGGTGAAAAATCATGGCGCAATCGGGAAGCAGAGTTTGAAGAATCGTATCCCGATAAAAAAACGATGCTCGAAGCCTGGGAAAAAGGATGGGCATGCCTCTTAAATGCGATTGAAAGTTTAAAGCCAGAAGATTTAAGTAAGATCATTTACATCCGCAACGAAGGCCAAACTGTGCTAGACGCGATCCAGCGGCAACTTGCTCATTATCCACATCACGTAGGGCAAATCCTGTATCAAGCCAAGGCTATCAAAGGAAATGACTTCAAGTCATTGTCCATACCGAAAGGTACCTCCTCTGACTTCAATAAGGCAAAGTTTTCTGAAGAAAAGGCGATAAGGCACTTTACCGACAAGGCGTAATTTGGAAATTAAGGTTGGTGCATTAAATTTGCACTCCCTTTTAGCGAAAGCAGGGGAAAACCAACGCCAAAGCGGGCTTGCCTGCTAAAGCGAAGTGTAGGCGGGAGTAGCTCAGTTGGTAGAGCACGACCTTGCCAAGGTCGGGGTCGCGAGT
>DASYTA010000440.1:0-11646 GCA_036002745.1 Cyclobacteriaceae bacterium
ATTGAATCAAACCAATTTTGAAAACTCTAACCTTAATCAAGCCAATTTAAAAGGAGCTTACGCCAGCGGTGCCAATTTTAAAGATGCATTTTTAATTAAGGCCAATTTTGAAGGCACTTTTTTGATTAAAACAAATTTCAAGAATGCATACTTGATGGAAGGAAATATGCAAAACAGTTATTTGATGGGAGCTGATTTTGAAAATGCAAGTTTATACAAAGCTGATCTTCGTGGAGCTAAGGGATTAACCATTGAGCAACTGACCAGAGCCAAAACACTTTACCTTGCCAAATTTGATGACGAGATTTTGGAACAAGTGAAGGCAGTGATTCCTGAACTGGTGGGCAGCTAAATTTTGTACAAGTGATTTAAAGAATTAACTTTGTTGTGAAACAACGGCTTCTGCATCCGAAGCCGTTGTTTTTGTTTTTTATACTGGACGAAAAATATTTATGTAATGTGAGTGTGTATGAGTAAAAAAATTTCTTATTATACTAAAGAGGGGTTGGATAAACTTACCAACGAACTGAGTCAGTTAAAGACCAAAGGTCGTGCTGATATTGCAAAGCAAATTGCAGAAGCTCGCGACAAAGGTGATCTAAGTGAAAATGCAGAATACGATGCTGCGAAAGATGCGCAAGGTCACTTGGAAGCTAAGATTGCCAAGTTGGAAGATTTGATGAGCAATGCTCGCTTGCTTGACGAAACTAAAATTGATACGTCATCTGTTTCGATACTTTCAAAGGTGACGATTAAAAACAAAAAGAATAATGCTTCTGTAACTTACACCTTGGTGAGCGAGGAGGAAGCGGATTTAAAAGCAGGAAAGATTTCTACTCAATCACCGATTGGGAAAGGATTGTTGGGAAAGAAAAAGGGCGACAGTGTAAAAATTAAAACTCCAGCTGGAGAAATGGAGTTTGAAGTGGTGAGCATTGGAGTATAGGATTATCGTTTTGGTTAATTGATTACAAAGTGAAATCAATCTTCTCAAAAATTATCGATCGAGAAATCCCGGCACACATTGTTGCTGAAGATGAAAACTTCATTGCCTTCCTTGATATTAATCCGTTATCAATAGGTCATGCCCTAGTTGTTCCCAAAAAAGAAGTGGACTATTTTTTTGATGTTGATGACTCGTTGATGGCTGAGATCATGGTGTTTTCAAAACGCCTTGCAGTTGCCATAAAGAAAGCTACGAATTGCAAGCGGGTAGGAGTGGCGGTGATTGGTTTTGAAGTTCCTCATGCTCATCTTCATCTTGTACCAATGAATGGCATGAGTGATATTAACTTCGCAAATCCCAAGTTGAAATTATCACAGCAAGAGTTGGCTGATATCGCCCAAAAAATAAAGTCTTTCTTTAAATAAAATCAATATCCATATTCAATGGATAGCGCATCAAAAACTCGAGTGCTTCTTCAACTGTCACTCCTTCAAACAATACTTTATACAGTCGATCAGTAATAAGAGCTCGTACTTTATAATGATCAGCACATTTTTTTGCAATTCGAACGGTGTTGATCCCCTCGGCTACTTCTTTCATATCCGTAACGATCTGTTCTAACTTTTCTCCCTTTGCAAGGCGATAACCCACTGTAAAGTTACGGCTCATCGGGCTATTGCAAGTGGTTACTAAATCTCCAATGCCGGCTACGCCTAAAAATGCTTTTGTATCTCCACCCAATGCACGCCCCAGGTAAACCATTTCCACCGCTCCACGACTGATCAATAATCCTTTTGCATTATCACCAAAACCAAGCCCACTCAATGCACCTGACGCGATAGCGATTACATTTTTTAGAACACCTGCGATTTCAACACCAACAATGTCACTGTTCTCATAAACCTGAAACCGGTCTGACTTTAATAGTTTTTTTCCGGTCTGAATGACTTCATTAAAATGACTTGCCACAACGGAAGCCGCAGGCTGACGCAATGCTAACTCCCTGCTTAAGTTTGGCCCGGCAAGGCATCCAATTTTTACCACCACACTTTCTTCGCGTATCACTTCGCTCATCACTTTCACAACATTACGATCCAGTTTCTTGGCTGTCTCAATGGTTTCACCTTCTGGAAGGGAAATATCAAAACCCTTTGTGCCGTGAATGAGCATATGATAAGGATGAAGATGAGGTGCCAGTTGTTTCATCATCGAGCGAAAGTGCTGCGATGGCACCATCGGAAAAATAACTTCGCACTCATTGGCTAATCGCGCATAATCATTGATGGCCTCCACCTGTTCATGGATTTCATAACCTAAATGTGTTCGGCGCTGATTAATCTCTTCTACGTGATCTGCATTTCGCGCATACAAAAGTACCTTACGGTTCAGCGCGAGCATATTTGAAATTACTGTGCCGAAATTTCCGGCACCAATTACACCAACCGGTTTCTCAGATGAATTGCTCAAGGTCATAGCCAACGAGGCGGTTGTGGTAGTAGTATAACAGGGAAAGATCTTTGGTGATGATATTTCCTTTTTTATTTTTCAAGAGCGGGCGATTCAAATGGAAGACACCAACGTTATCCACTCCTCGCTTAATGACAATGTCTGATTTTCCTTTCAGGTGCGATGCAATGTTGATTTTGTTTTGTTCTTTCAATAAATAAACTTGCTTGCGCACTCTCTTGAATACCGTTTTGAATTCTTCATAGTCGATTTCAAGATCTTCTTCAGGCAATCGGAGCAGATTAAATAAATCAAGTTGATGATATTTCTTCTGCCACATTTTAAAAGCAATGAAGGAAACGAGGTGACTGGAAAATACTCTATTGATTTTATGATACTCAGTTACGATGCGCTCGCTAAGCATTCGCGTGTATTCATCTTCACGTTGGCGATCAACTGTTAATTGCCCGCTGCTAATAAAATAATCCTTGGTGTCGATAATCCGCCCGTGCGAATCTAAACTATTACCTTCATCATCTACATAATTGCCCATAACATCTAAACCTGGGCCGATGGAAACAGATATGTTGGAACGGTTGCTGAAAAATTTGATGAGGAATCGAACAAGCTGAAAACTTCCGTACTTATCATTTTCAGGGAAGTAACGGTCTTGACCTTTTACATGAAGATAATCTTCGATCAGTTCAGGCGCCTCTAATACGAAATGATAATTGAGCGTTACAGGTACTACGAAAATCTTTTTTTGCTCTCCTTCAGAATTAAAAAGAGATCGCTGTGCTTCTATAGCTGTGCTTAATAATCCAAGCTTTAATTGCTTTTCAATCATTCCTGAGCGTGAACGCGTGCCACCAGGAAAGAATAAGCTATGTGCTCCTTTTTGAATGGCAAGGTTGGAATACATTTTCAAAGTCTCCAGATAAGGCAAGTTCTTCTTCCTGCGGTCTACCTTGTATGCACCAAGGCTGTTCATGAAGTAGGCAATGATTTTGATATTGAAGAGATTCAGACCAGCTCCATATATGAAAGCAGGTAAACCCATGGCATGAATCACCCATCCGATCAGAATGGAATCCAAATTACTAAAATGTGTTGGTACCATTACGACTGTTCCTTTCCTCGCCAGCTTTCGGATCATCTTTACCTTGCCAACAATGTGTATCTTATCTCGCAGCGTGTATTGATTACGGAAGAATGCACCAAATTTTTTGACTCTTGCTCCATTAAGCAATCGTGAAAACCAAAATTTGATTACTTCGCGCGCAAAGCGGTAACTAGTTGGCTTGAAGTTTCCAGAAATTTCTGTAGCGTATCGATGCACGATGCGCTCTAGAAGTTCATCGACTTTCGGGCGTACCTCGTCCGGATCTTTGCTACTTAATTCAACAAGCTCATTTTTTACTTTCGACCAGAATGAGGCGTCATCTTTTGGGTCAACGCGCCAACGATTTCTTTTAATTCGATTTTGTTCGCGGTAAGCAGTGGCCTGTAAATCGTCAATGAGTTGCTTATACGATGGGCGCAACTCGTGGATTCTTTCGGTAGACTTTTGAGTAACCTCAGCTATAAACTCCTTTCGAGATTTACTTAATTGATAAACTGGCCAATCAGGAATACGATCCAGGATGGGCTTGTATTTTCTATTCTTATTCTTTTTTTCTTCGAGAATTTCCATCAACTACGTTTAGACAAGGACGCCAAAGTTAAACGACTAAGATTCAATCACAAAACTGGATTTAGCTATCAATTGCGATGAATTGCGTGGTGCAGGCTCTCCGCCATTTGATTAAAGCGGTCAATAGCACTTCGGATAAATTCATCATCGACGAGTTTTATAACTTCCTTCTCAGACTCAATATCGTACTCCTGAATTTTAAAGGTCTGCTCAAAAAAACCGCCTTCTAATTTGATCAAATAGCGATTGTTCCAATGGAAGATGGTGATTTTTATTTCTGGATGGACAATTTCGGTGACGACTCTCATGATGTAAATATAGCACAACTACAGAAGGAGATTTATTTCTCTCTTTATAGAGAGTTTCTTTGGCATTCACCCAATATCCGTGATAGATTAACGTTTTAATTTAGGCCTCAAATCTTCGGTTACAAACTCAATGATCTTTTATTAATGTTGTATTTTTGGATTGTTTTTTACTTCATACTCAATGCGTAATATCGGATTATTCTCTTTGTTGGTAGTGCTGGTATTTATTTCTAGTGATGTAAAAGCTACGCACTTGAGAGCTGGTGACATTACCCTTACGCGGTTAAGTTGTAGCAGTTACCAATACACCATTACGCTTCATGTTTATACCAAATGGGGCACTCCTGTAAAATTTGGTGGTGGTACCCTGAATTTTGGTGACGGAAGCAAACCGTTAATAACAGAGTCTCGGCCCAACCCGCCAGAAATTGCGCAAACTGATGATGGGGGAATTGGTGAAGTGATTTATCCAGTGAACCACACGTTTCCTGGTCCGGGAGTTTATACCATTACGTACTATGAACAAAATCGGAACTCAGGTATCCTGAATATTGACAACTCTGTCGAAACTCCATTCTTCATCCAAACACAGATTGTTATTGATCCGCTTCTGGGTTGCGACAATACCCCTGAACTATTGGTTCCGCCAATTGACCAGGGTTGTACAGGCGTTGCCTGGTTCCATAACCCCGGAGCGTTCGATCAGGATGGAGATAGCTTGTCCTTTGAATTGTTCGTGCCCAAACAAGCAGCAGGAGTAGATGTATCGGGATATGTAAATCCTAATTCTAAAAAATTTTATGATGCAGCGGGCATTCCTTATCCCAACGGTTGCGAGACCGGAAATTGCCCTCCTTCTTTTTCTATCGACCCTATTACGGGAACTATCACCTGGGATGCGCCTGGAGAGGCAGGCGAATACAACATCGCCTTTATCATTCGCGAATGGCGTAAGATTGGGAATACCTGGATTTCTTTGGGTTATGTTGAGCGTGATATGCAAATCATCATTAAGAGTTGTAAGAACGAAAGGCCACAATTACAAGTTCCTCCCGATTTATGTGTTTTAGCAGGAACCAATATTAGCCAGGTGATTACGGCAACTGATCCAGATGGTGATCCCAAAGGTGGAGCGCATGGTAAGGGTGATAGTGTAAAAATACAAGCATACTCCCAGGTCTTTAAAATAAATCCATCACCTGCCACTTATGTTCCAGGACCTTCAGTTTGGCAACCAACCTTTTCGCCAACACAGCAGGCTCAAATTCAATTTAACTGGCAAACAGAATGTCCTCACGTGAAAGAACAACCTTATCAAGTTGTCTTTAAAGCAACTGACAATGGTGCACCTCCTTTAGCGACTTTTGACACTTGGAATATTCGAGTGGTTGCACCACCTCCTGTATGGAACTCGATAACCTTAAACCCTAGTCAACGGTCGGCATTGCTGAACTGGCAACCCTATTCTGCTTCCTGTGCCGGTGCAACTTCAATGCAAATATGGAGACGTGTTGATAGTTATCTTTTTGACCCACCCAATTGCGTGACTGGGATGCCGGATAATCTTGGTTATACGTTGATCGCAACTGTACCCATTGGTACTTCCACTTATACTGATAAAAGGCTTGCAGCTGGTGCACAATATTGTTATCGTTTGGTAGCAGAATTTCCGAAACCTGATGGAGGTGAGAGTTATGTGTCTAAGGAAAAATGTATTGATCCAATTAAAGCAGATGCGCCTGTGATAACGAAAGTGTCCATTTCGGTTACTGATTCTAAGGCTGGCATGGACTCAATACAGTGGAGGTCACCTTTCCAGGCAGATCAATCGCAATTTCCTAGACCTTATACTTTTGAGGTGTGGCGGGCAGATGGAGTAAGCGGAGACATTAACCTAAAGAAAGTAAACGCAGGACAATTATCAGACTCAACGTTCGTAGATGAAGGACTGAACACCACGCAGAATATTTACAACTATCGAATATTAGCCTTTGATAAAAATAAAAACTTTGTCGATACCTCTGCGATAGCCTCAACAGTTAGGTTGGAACTCAAACCTCTTTTTAAACAAATGCAATTGAATTGGAATGCAGTTGTGCCGTGGTCAAACAATACACTCGAATATCCGGAGCATCTAATTTATCGCGGGGGCACTGGGGCGACAAAAATTTCAGATTTAACATTGATCGCTAGTCTAAATGTTAACAATCAAGGATTCAATTACCTCGATTCAGGTCAATACAACAACAAACCTTTAGTACAAGATCAGTTCTATTGTTATGCTGTGATGACAAAAGGGTCTTATGGAAATCCTAAAATTAAAACCCCGCTAATTAATTTTTCTGAAATAACTTGTTCAACACCGAACGACAGTGTGCCTCCATGCAAACCGGTATTTGATGTTTCTTTAAAAGGGATTGATTGCAGTACTTACAATTCATGCCCGGTAATAGGAAGTACAAGTACCGGAAATTTCAGTAATACAATTATTTGGAATAGGCCGAAGGATCAAAATTGCAAAAAGGACATTCGGGGTTATAATGTTTATTCAACAGCCTCAACAGATCAGCCCTTCACAAAAATTGCTGAGATGGTGACTGATACTTTTTATATCCATAAAAACCTTCCTTCATTCGCGCAGTGCTATCAGGTCACTGCCGTTGACAGAGCCGGAAATGAAAGTAAACCGAGCGATCAATTTTGTTTCGACAATTGTCCGAACTATGAATTACCAAATGTATTTACGCCTAATGGAGATGGATGTAACGATGTGTTCAGTGCCTTTAGTTTAAGAAACTACGGCGAAACAAATCCGTGCAGCACAGGGGATATGAAGCGAGATAGCACACATCAGGTAAATCTTCAGATGGCCTGCGCGCGGTTTGTTCTTTCAGTCACATTTACAGTCTATAACCGTTGGGGCAAGGAAGTATATTCCTATCAGTCGGGCGGGGAGAACACTATCTATATCGACTGGAATGGGAAAGATAATACCGGTCGTGAACTTGACCCAGGAACCTATTATTTTGTTGCCAATGTTGTATTTGATGTGGTCGATCCTAAGAAAAAGACCAAGACCATCAAAGGATGGGTGCTATTAATTCGGTAGAAAAAATTATCCTGTTTGATGGTGTGTGCAATTTGTGCAGTGCCTCTGTTCAATTTATTATTAAGCGAGACAGAAAAAAGATTTTTCTATTCGCATCATTGCAATCTGATTTTGCGAAGAAGGCGTTATTGGGAAAAGAGATTGGCAGTTCTGTAAAAACAATCGTGTTTCTAAAGGGCAACAAAATCTACCTTCGAAGTAATGCAGTTTTAGAAATAAGTAGGGAGTTAAAGGGGCTGTGGCCTTTATTATATTTCTTTAAAATCATCCCACGCTTTATTAGAGATGCTGTCTATAATTTTATCTCACAGCATCGTTATCAATGGTTTGGCAAAAATGACGAGTGTTGGCTGCCTTCGCCTGACTTGAGCTCCAGATTTGTTGATTGATGAGTGATTTGTAATTTTGGCAAACACCAAAGACTAATCCAAAATTTATGAAGGCTTTTATTTTTCCTGGACAAGGCGCACAATTTACCGGTATGGGCAAGGAGCTTTATACATCAAATGAAAAAGCAAAATCGCTTTTTGATTTGTCCAATAAAATCCTTGCATTCTCAATCACTCAGATTATGTTCGAAGGATCGGCGGAGGAATTGAAGCAGACTAAGGTTACTCAGCCCGCTGTTTTCATTCACTCTGTTTTAGTAGCGTTAAGTCAGGATCATCAAAAGCCTGAAATGGTAGCGGGTCACTCGCTTGGTGAGTTTTCCTCGCTTGTTGTGAATGGGGCACTGTCATTCGAAGATGGATTGAAATTGGTTTCCAAACGAGCAATGGCAATGCAGAAAGCTTGCGAAAAAAATCCCTCAACTATGGCCGCTATACTTGGGCTCGATGACAAAATAGTTGAAGAAATTTGCGCCGGTATTAAAGATGAAGTTGTGGTTGCAGCTAATTACAATTGCCCGGGTCAGTTAGTAATTTCTGGATCAATGAAAGGAATTGAAATTGCTTGTGAGAAAATGAAAGCAGCAGGAGCGAAACGTGCGTTGCCATTGCAGGTAGGTGGTGCTTTTCATTCTCCTCTCATGGAACCGGCCAAGGAAGAACTAGCTTTGGCAATTGAATCAACTCATTTTGAAAACCCATTTTGCCCTGTCTATCAAAATGCAAATGCGCTTCCTTCAAAAGAAGTTGCTACTATAAAAAAGAATTTAATTGATCAGCTGACGGCCCCTGTTCGATGGACTCAGTCTGTGCAAAATATGGTAAAAGACGGAGGAGCACAATTTGTAGAGTGCGGACCTGGAAAAGTATTGCAAGGATTGGTGAAAAAGATTGCTCCTGCAGTCGAGGCCATTAGCTTATAAACTCTTTAACCGAAAGAGTGTCCGTACATTCCTTCAGTAGTTGAGCGTTTGATTTTTGTAAAATTGGATGAATAAATTCTGGGGATATTTCAGTTAAAGGAATCAGTACGAATTTCCTTTCTGTGAGATGTGGATGAGGAATGGCAAGATTAGAGCTATCAATTATTTTATCTTCGAAATAAATAATATCAATATCAATTAATCGCTCACCCCATTTTTCCATGCGAGTTCTTCCTAATTTTTGCTCAATAGACTGAACTTTGAAAAGCAACTCATGCGGCGAAAATGGAGTTTCAATTCTCAATGCTTGATTCAAAAAGTGAGGTTGATCGGTCTTTCCCCAAGGGGCCGTTTCATAAATTTTTGACTTAGCAACAGCGCTTCCGATTTCCTTAGCGATGAATTCATGAGCCTGGTTCAGTTGCCCTAGGCGGTCTCCTGAATTACTTCCAATCAAAAGAAAAACATTTTTGTGGATCATTTTCAATTTTAAAGGTAACGATCGGTTTTTATTTACCGTTCTTGTTTATGTACTTTTGGTACTTAATATTTATCTGTAATGAATTTCTTTAAGACATTTTTGGCTTCGTGCCTTGGTTCGCTGATTGCCCTTGGAGCATTGGTAGTTTTAGTGATAATTTTTTTCGCAGCAGCGATTTCCAGTTTTTCTACCGACAGTGCTCAAACTGTAATCAGTGATAATTCGGTATTGCATTTGAAATTAAACGGCAGGATCACCCAAATGGAAACGGAAGATCCATTTGAAGGTTTGCCTCTTCCAGGAGCAGATGAACAATCCATTGGATTGCTTCCACTTAAGAAAGTACTGGAGCATGCAAAAACAGATCCCTTGATTCACGGGATTTATCTTGATGTGAGTATGTTTCAAGGAGGATATTCTGTGGCAAAGGAAATTAGAGAATCAATTATTGATTTTAGAAGTTCGGGAAAATGGGTGATCGCTTACAGTGAAATGTATTCTGAGGCTTCTTATTATTTGGCTTCATCATCTGACAAAGTATTTTTAAATCCAGAAGGAGAGATCGAATTTAATGGACTGGCAGCAGAAGTGAGCTTCTTCAAGAAAATGTTTGATAAACTAGAAATTAAGCCTGAGATTTTCAGGGTTGGTGATTTTAAGAGCGCAGTCGAACCTTTTTTCCTGGACAAGATGAGCGATGCCAATCGCCTTCAGCTAAAAGAACTCATTGACGAGATCAATATTACAACTATTAAGGATGTTGCAGAAAGTAGAAAAATTAACTTAGAAGAGTTAAAGAAAATATCAAGTCAAATGTTAGTGACTAGTCCTGTTGACGCAAAAAAATACAAGCTTGTTGATTCGTTAGTTTATTACGACGAGGTTCTTGCTAATCTTAGAGGAAAGCTTGGGCTTGGTAAGAAAGAAAAGATTTCATTTGTAAAGTATAGTAAGTACAAGAAAAGTTTTACGGCATCTTCCTCATCTAAAAACGAAATCGCAGTGATTGTTGCCGAAGGCGACATTATGCCCGGCAAAGCACAAGAAGGAACGATTGGTTCAGACACTTTTGCAGAAGAATTGCGTAAGGCAAGAACAAACGATAAAGTGAAAGCGATTGTATTGCGTATTAATTCACCTGGCGGAAGCGCTCTTGCATCCGATGTCATGTGGCATGAAGTGCGGTTGGCTTCAAAAGAAAAACCGATCATTGCCTCGATGTCGAACTATGCTGCCTCAGGTGGATATTATCTTGCCATGGGTTGTGATACCATCGTTGCAGAGCCGAATACAATCACTGGATCGATTGGCGTTTTCAGTGTTCTGTTTGATCTGAGTAGTTTTTTAGATAAAAAAATAGGAATCACTTTCGATGAGGTAAAAACTGGTGAAGTAGGGGACTTAGTTACTTTCACAAGACCGTTAACAGCCATTGAGAAGTCGATATGGCAAAAGAAGACAGATCACATTTATGATGATTTTACCACCAAAGCAGCGGAAGGAAGAAAGATGCCAGTGGAGAAATTGCGAAGTGTTGCTTCGGGCCGTGTGTGGTCAGGAACGCAAGCAAAGGAAAAAGGACTAGTAGATGTGATTGGTGGCTTTGATGATGCCGTTAAGATTGCTGCCCAAAGTGCGGGGATCGGCGATGACTACAAAATCAAACTATATCCAAAACAGAAAACATTTTTTGCTCAATGGCTGCAGGATCTTGAAGAAAATGCTAAGGTCAAAATGCTAAGGCAAGAGTTGGGTGATGGCTACGAAACCTTGCAGCAGGTTAAGAATCTACAGCGTTATCAAGGTGCTCAAGCTCGCATGCCATTTGGAATGGAAGTAAAGTAATTGCGCAATTACATTTTTCAATAGTTTTAATCTTCAATTTTTGAATTATGATCAGAAATGATTGGACTCGTGAGGAGATCACCGAAATTTATAATACTCCAATTTTAGAATTGATATTTAAGGCAGCTACTGTTCATCGTCAGCATCACGATGCACAAGAAGTACAGGTATGCACTTTGCTTTCAGTGAAAACCGGCGGTTGCCCTGAAGATTGTGCTTACTGTCCGCAAGCGGCTCGCTACCACACCGATGTGAAAGTGCATAAGCTCATGGAAGTAGATGAAGTGATGCAGAAAGCAATTGAAGCGAAGGAATCAGGAAGCACGCGCTTTTGTATGGGCGCTGCGTGGCGCGAAGTGCGCGACAACAAAGACTTCGACAAAGTGCTGGATATGGTGAAAGGAGTGAGTACGTTAGGGATGGAAGTTTGTTGTACGTTAGGAATGCTCACGCATGAGCAGGCGGAGAAATTGAAGGAGGCTGGATTGTATGCATACAATCATAAC
>DASYTA010000441.1:0-6056 GCA_036002745.1 Cyclobacteriaceae bacterium
AGCCTCTGCCACCAATTGCCCATTTATCGATGCCTTTAACAAACCAGTTCGCAAAACAAGATTCCCATACACGCGCTGTTGTTGGTTCACTAATTCAACCGTTGAACCTTTGAATCGAGGAGTAAGTTTTACCGCTTCATCCAGAGTCTGAGCTACACCATTGGCGTTGATCGTGAAGTAGTCAGTTCCGGATAATTTTCTGAAAGCTGCTGAATCACCAGCCGAAGTAGCCGCGAACATTTCTTTCTCCGCCGTCTCAACCTGTGCAAGAATAGATTCAGAAAGTTCTCCTTTTGGAGAGCTGCATGAGAATAATATGGTCGAGAATAAAACCAAGACAATAATTTTTTTCATAGAGTTTTTTTCTCAAGATATAAAAAATTGAAAATCATTTGAATGATATATTTTCGGGTATCTTTCAAACAGATGATGAATCAAATTGTGATATGGAATGATCTGAGGCTCTTTTATGGCAAGAACCCGCGAGCCGTTACGGAGCATAGCCACCCGATCGTGCAATTCGTTCTGGCGTTGCAAGAAAATTTTCTTTCCAAAGATCAGTCCGGCCAATGGATAAAGAAGAAAGGATTGCTGATAGCGCCAAATCATTTTCATGAATGCGATGCTAACAACATTCCAATCCTCAGCATCGATATCGATCCTGAATCAAACCTGGGCGAATGGATTTTAATCAACCAGTTGAAAAATGAGAAGATCATCGACTATCCATCCGACAAACTCGCTCAAGTGAATATTGAAGAATTAGGTCTTCATATAAACAACGAAGATTGGGAAGAGCTTAGAGCCTTGATTGAAAAAACATTTTTCTTTCAGAAAACTTTCGAAGCATCGGAAAGAGATGAGCGGATAGAAAAAATTATCCAATACATTTCTCAAGAAATCCATCACGACATCACCACCGAAAAATTGGTTGACGTTGCCTGCCTTAGCGAAAGCCGCCTGCTTCATCTCTTCAAAGAAAAAATGGGGTTGCCCATCCGCAATTATATATTATGGTACAGGCTCAAAATTGTGATGCATGAAGTATTGAAAGGCAATTCGCTCACCGAAGCATCCCATTTGGCCGGATTCGCCGACCAGGCGCATATGACGCGCACATTCACCAAAATGACGGGTATACCACCATCAATACTTTCTAAAAACAGCAAATTCATTCAAGTTTCCTTCCCGCGCTAGGCCCAGCTTTGTATAAAAAAATACAAAGTCATGAGCACAAAAATCAGAATTGCCTTATTCGGGATAATCATTATCACAGCCATCGCAACAGGATGTAATTCGGTACACCCAATCCGATTGAATTACACTATGCCACCCAGCCAACTGGCCAACATGAGCTGGTATGAAATACTAACGAACCCGCCGAAAATTGATTCATTCAAAGTCTTGAACACGGGCGCGGTAAAAGTTCCGCTGAGCGGCATGCTCAACATAAAGAAACTAAAAGCCGCCAACGCAGATACACTCGACAAATACCTTTGGGTCGATGTATTTGTTTTTCTTTTCCATCATAAGGAAAAAGGATGGTTCATGATCGACACCGGCCTCGACAGTTCATTTCAGAACAAAGGAAATATTAAAGGCTTAATGGCAGGAAAATTTATAAAAGAGACACGGCAGCAGCGTGGCCAAAATATTGCTGCTCAGCTTAAAAAAGAGAACAAGCATATTCAAGGTATATTCATCACACACCTTCATGGTGATCATACTTCGGGGTTACCTGAGTTAGACCGTTCGTTGCCAAAGTACGTTGCCACGGGAGAAGAATTCCACCACATTCCGATGCTTTATTATTCAAATCACTTAACCGACCAGGACCAGCTCTTCGAACTCGACTGGACAAAAGGTGCAAATAAGTTTCCGTTCCCTTCGGTGATGGACATCTTTGGTGATGGATCATTTTTAGGAATTCATACTCCCGGACACAGCAACAACCATCTCTCCTATTTATTGATGACCACGCAAGGTGCCATCTTGCTTATGGGCGACGCAAGTCACACCAAATACGGTTTCAAAAATAAAATAGAACCCGGCTGGGTAGAGGATAGAGCTGCGGCAGAACGTAGCGTAGAGCAGCTAGTGAAATTTCACGAAATGAATCCGCAAGTGAAAGTCATGTATGGACATGAACAGTGAAGAAATATAGGTCGGTGACAACACCGACCAGAGGCAAAATGATTAAACACAAGGAGAAACAAAACATTCTGAAACATCAATGATCAATTCGATAGCTGACTTGTAAGAGGATAGATTTGAATTCACACATGACAACGGTAATGACATATCTTTAGAGCATTTTGTAGTTAAATTACCTATATGAACGGTTATGTTTGGGAAATTTGCCATGACAACAGAGTTAGTCGCCTCTACATTTATGGTATATCCATATGAAGATGAGTTAGGGGTTAAATATGACCCAATCCACCAAATCATTGTTCCATTGAAATTTTTATTGAGTAAAGCGCTCGAAAAATCATTTAATGAGATGGTTTGGGTGCTGGCATGAATTCCCGCTGAAAAATTGACAACTTGAATCAGTGAATCCTTAGAATTAAAAATCCCAACCAATCTATCAATTGCCCATCCTCCATAAGTACTTTCAAAAACAAGGGCTTTATTGCCTTTGTTTGTAACATATTGAACTGCATTTTGATTTATTGATGAGGTAGGTATGCCCATACTTTTGAACTGCTGAGAGGCAAAAACTTTTGCCATTAATGGGTTATCATTAGACTTATTGCAGTCGGCCAAAACCAAAACAATTCCAATAATCAATAATTTTTTCATGAGCATCACTTACAATACTGATCCACCGAATACTTTGCTTTCGCATCACCCAATTGCACAGCTTGTTTCCAATCCGCGCAAGCTTTGTCTTTGTCTTTCAATTGATAGTGAAAGTTGCCGCGTTGCTTATAGTATGCAGCATTCTTTCCGTCCAGTTCAATCGCGTCGTCCATATCTGCAATGGCTGCACCGAGATCATCCATCCCTGCTTTGCAATTGCCTCGACCCGCAAATGAAGCCGCATCTTTCGGATTGAGTTTGATCGCCTTGTCGTAATCCAAAATAGCTTGTTCAAATTCCTGGTTTTCCTCTTTGATCAACGCACTATTATAATATACATCGGCATTGTTGGGATCCAGCGCAATGGCATTCGCCAAATTATCAAGCGCTGATTTTTTATTTCCTAATCCCACATAGGCGCGGGCGCGATCCAAAAACAACGTGATCGTATTTTCTCCCGCTTTCTGCGCATCATCAAAATCTTTTACAGCTGGTTGATATTCTTGTTGGTTGAGTAAACACTCTCCGCGTCTGAATAAAACATTCTTGTCCTTATTTCCACCTTCTATCGTTTTATCGTAATATCCTTCAGCCACCGGATAATTCTTCAACTCAAAATAAGTATCACCCAATAGTTGATAGAAGCTGGCATCTGGTTTCTCTGTTAACTTTTCTACCGAGCGCAAATCTTTCGACGCCAAATCATACTTCTTAATTTTCAAGTACGTGTTGGCGCGGTTCTCATAAGCACGAACATAATCTTCCTTTTTGGAAACAGCCGAAGTAAAATCTTCGATAGCCTTGTCATACTGATCTTGGTTGAAATAAGCCTTTCCACGATTGTTGAATAAAACGGGATCATTCAAACCAAGTGTGATAGCAGTAGTGTAATCTTCAGACGCTCCTAAATAGTTGTTGTTGCGGAAGCGTGCATCGCCCCGATGATAAAATGCGTTTGCCAGTTTTGGATTTTTTTCAATCGCCGTATTAAAGTCTGCTAAAGCACCTTCTACATCTTTGTTGTCGAGTTTGCAATAGCCACGCAGATCATATGCTGTAGCTTCAGTGTATCCTGCATTGATGGCTTTGTCTAAATCGGTGAATGCATTTTTATACTCCTGTGCATCGAAACGGCACGCTCCGCGCTTGAAAAGAATTTCTGCTGAAGTCTCGCCCAGCTCTATGGCTTTCGAAAAATCGGAAAGTGCGCTTTTAAGTTCAGCTATTTCATAATACGAATCGCCACGCGCTACATACGTGAGTTTATCGTTGGCTCCACTCGAAATTGCTTTGCCCAAATCTTCAATGGCTTCCTTGTATTTTTTCAAATTGTATTTCGCCACACCCGAGAGAGAATATTCAATTGCACTCGCCTGATTGGCCGCAATGATGATTTCCAAGTCAGCTACTACTTTTGCCCACTCTTTTAATTGTGTGTTGGCAGCTGCGCGATTCTTTAACGCTTGCGGATATCGATTTTTAATTTTCAGCGACTGATCGAAATCAGCAATGGATTCATTTACTAAGTTGGAATTCAATTTCGCTTTTCCGCGATTGTTGTAAATCACCTCGTCGTTCGCTCCAAAAGAAATGGATTTATCATACGCTTCGATGGCACCAGAAAAGTTATTGTCTTTGAATCGGCCATTGCCTACCTGAAAATAAACATCCTTGCTTTTGCTTCCGGCAACAATCGCTTTCTCTAAATAACTCAATCCTTCTTTGTCTTTTTGCAATTGCATATAGGCCATACCCAGATCTTCGAGTGTCACTACATCGGGTTGATCTTTCTGCGCAACTTTCAATAGATCTGTAACCGCGTTGGTGTAATCTTTGGTTTCGTATAGTGACTTACCGCGCTTCTCATTCAGTTCGGTTTCTTTTTCACCGCCTGCTTCGGCAACATTCAGCGCCTCCACACAACCGGCATATTCTTTCATATCAAAACGTAAATAGCCGAGATACAAATTCGCTTTAGCATCTTTCGATCCGGCTTTTACCGCACGCTCCAAAAAATCTTTGGCAGCATCGCGTTCTTTTAGATTATACTTGGAAACTCCAAGCATTCTTAGCAAATCTGCTGACTCTCCTTCTGTGCTACGTACTTTGTTCAAGTCCTCTGCAGCCCCGGCATAATTCGCTAAGCTAAAGCGCACCGTTCCTCGATTCAAAATTGCTTTGCTATAATCTGCTTTCAGCGAAATCGCTTTATCAAAATCAGAAAGTGAACCTTGCAAGTCTCCTAATGTAGATTTGGCTTTACCCCTATTATTAAAGACAATAGCGTCTGTTTGCGAAAGGGCAACAGCTTTATCATACGAAGTAATCGCGCTAGCAAAATCTTTTTTCAAAAATTTGCAGTCACCGAGATTTCTAAATGCGTCGTAATCGGAAACACCTAATGAGATAGCTTTTTCCAAATCTTTGATCGCATTATCATAATCCTTTTGTTCGAACTCGGCATTTCCTTTATAAAGAAAAACCTCCTTGGTGTTCACACCCAACGCCACAGCTCTACCTAATGATTCTACTGTTCCTTTATAATCTTTCGTTTTGTACTGACATGTACCTAGATTTTCGAAAACTTCTTTGTCACTCACGCCCATCGAAACAGCCGACGATAACGCAGTTACTGCGCCAGCTAAGTCTCCAGTATTCACAAGACTCATTCCCAACATGCGAGATACCTCTTTGTCTTTCACACCTTTGCTCACCACTTTACCAAGCGATTCAGCGGAGCCTTTATAATCCTGCACATTGAATTTTGCCGTTCCCGATTTTTGATAAAGCTCTGTGTCACTTCTGCCAGAAGAGATCATCTTGTCAAAATCAGCAGCGGCATTTTTCCAATCTTTGAGTTGATAGCGAGCATCCGCGCGATTTTCTAAAGCTTTGTCATAATCTGGTTTGATACTCAGTGCTTCAGAAAAATCTTTATCGGCACCGGCTAAATCTTTGAGGTTCATTTTCGCTTTGCCTCGGTTGTTGAAAAGAATTGCATCTTTTTTTCCGGCAGCTACAGCTTTATCATAATTTGAGATAGCGTCTTTGTAATTGTCTAACCTGAATTTTGAATTTCCCAAGGTCAAGAAAATATCAGCATCCTTCGCACCCATCGAAACGGCTTTGTCCAAATCACCTGATGCTCCCGCAAAATCATCCAGCTTATAACGCGAAAGGCCTCGGTACTCAAAAAGTTCTTCCGTATTTATTCGAGCTTTTACAGCCTCATCAAAATCGGCTTTTGCTTT
>DASYTA010000442.1:0-13842 GCA_036002745.1 Cyclobacteriaceae bacterium
TCTCAGAATCCAAAATCCTGATCTCACCCGTACGACCCATTACTACTTTCACTTTATTCTCATCCTTGTCTGTTGTATCAACCGTACGGATTCCTTCAAACTCAACAACACCAGCAAACTTCGCTTTGATGTTAGCATCAACAGCAATGTTAGAAGCTGTACCACCCACGTGGAAAGTACGAAGTGTCAACTGTGTTCCAGGCTCACCGATAGATTGTGCAGCAATTACACCAACAGCTTCACCTTGTTGAACTACTTTTCCATTTGCCAAGTTGCGACCATAACATTTCGCGCAAGCGCCAAACTTAGTTTCGCAAGTAAGCACGGAACGAATTTCAACTTCTTCAATTGCTGTGTCATCAATTCTCTTAGCAATTTCATCAGTAATTTCTTCATTCGCTGCACAAATCAACTCTTCCGTTGCTGGATCATAAATATCATGTACCGAAGTACGGCCTACGATACGCTCAGACAATGGCTCAACGATGTCTTCGTTGTCTTTCAACGCTTTCACGTTCAAGCCGCGAAGTGTACCGCAATCTTCTTCGTTAATTACTAAATCTTGTGCAACGTCTACCAATCGACGAGTCAAGTAACCGGCATCAGCAGTCTTCAACGCAGTATCCGCCAAACCTTTACGAGCACCGTGAGTAGAGATGAAGTACTCCAATACATCCAATCCTTCTTTGAAGTTGGAAAGGATCGGGTTTTCGATAATCGCACCAACTGATCCAGCCAAATTTTTCTGAGGCTTCGCCATCAATCCACGCATACCGCCCAACTGTCTGATCTGTTCACGTGAACCACGAGCACCAGAGTGCATCATCATGTAGATCGAGTTGAATCCTTGCTGATCTTCTTCCAACTGCTTCATCAGCGTGTTGGTCAACATCGTATTTGTACGAGTCCAGATATCAATTACCTGGTTGTAACGTTCGTTGTCGGTGATCAAACCCATCATGTAGTTGTTCCAGACAGAATCAACTTCTTTCTGAGCATCTTCTACCAACTTCTTTTTCTCTGCTGGAACTTTCACATCACCAAGACCCATCGAAAGACCTCCGCGATATGCCATCTGGAAACCAAGTTCTTTGATATCATCAAGGAACTTCGCTGTCTTAGCTTGTCCCGCCAATTTATATACATCAGCAATGATGGTCTGGAGTTTTTTCTTCGTGAGCAATTCATCAACGTAGCCTACTTCTTCAGGAACTACTTGATTGAAGATCACGCGACCTGTAACTGTCTCAATTAATTTTCTTGAAACATTACCTGTCTTCCTATCCATCAAATTCGCTTTCACTTTAATGATAGCATGCTTAGAAAGCTTGCCTTCATTGTAAGCTACAACTACTTCATCAGCAGAGTAGAAAGTTTTGCCTTCGCCAAGCTCACCTTTTCTTCCTTTAGTCAAGTAGTACAATCCCAACACCATGTCCTGAGAAGGAACAGTGATAGGAGCACCGTTGGCAGGGTTCAAAATGTTGTGTGATGAAAGCATCAACAATGAAGCTTCCAATACAGCTTCTTGTCCAAGTGGAACGTGAACGGCCATCTGGTCACCGTCAAAGTCAGCGTTGAACGCCGTACAAACGAGCGGGTGCAACTGGATAGCTTTTCCTTCGATCAACTTAGGTTGGAAAGCCTGGATACCAAGTCTGTGAAGAGTTGGGGCACGGTTCAAAAGAACTGGATGTCCTTTCAATACGTTTTCCAAAATATCCCAAACCACAGGATCTTTACGATCCACAATTTTCTTAGCTGATTTCACCGTCTTCACAATTCCTCTTTCGATGAGCTTGCGAATAATAAACGGCTTGAACAATTCAGCTGCCATATCTTTTGGCAGACCGCACTCATGCAGTTTCAATTCCGGTCCTACGACAATTACTGAACGACCTGAGTAGTCAACACGCTTACCTAACAAATTCTGACGGAAACGTCCTTGCTTACCTTTGAGCATATCGCTCAATGATTTCAATGCACGGTTACCATCTGAACGAACAGCATTCACTTTACGTGAGTTGTCGAACAATGAGTCAACAGCTTCCTGAAGCATACGCTTCTCGTTACGAAGAATTACTTCAGGTGCTTTAATATCAATCAATCTCTTCAGACGGTTGTTACGAATAATAACGCGTCTGTAAAGATCATTCAAATCTGATGTTGCAAAACGACCACCATCCAACGGCACAAGAGGACGCAATTCAGGTGGAATTACTGGGACCATTTTAATAGTCATCCACTGTGGTCTGTTCTCAACGCGAGTATTCGCTTCGCGGAAAGCTTCTACCACTTTCAATCTCTTCAATGCTTCAGCCTTACGTTGTTGTGAAGTATCGGTCGCTGCCTGGTGACGCAATTCATAAGAAAGTTCATCGAGTTTCAAACGGCCCAACAACATTTCAAGCGCATCAGCACCCATCTTAGCGATGAATTTCTTAGGATCGTTATCATCAAGCAATTGGTTTTCGCGTGGCAACTTGTCCACGATTTCCAAATACTCTTCTTCTGTTAAGAAGTCAAGACGGTTAACACCATCTTCTTCTTTAATACCTGGCTGAATTACTACGAATCTTTCATAGTAAATAATTTGATCAAGCTTCTTCGTTGGAAGCCCGAGCAAATAACCAATCTTATTTGGCAATGAACGGAAATACCAAATGTGCGCAACAGGCACCACCAATTCGATGTGGCCCATACGTTCACGTCTGACTTTCTTCTCAGTTACTTCAACACCGCAACGATCGCAGATAATGCCTTTGTAACGAATGCGCTTATATTTTCCACAATGACACTCCCAGTCTTTTACGGGACCGAAAATTCTTTCGCAGAACAAACCACCCATCTCAGGCTTGTAGGTCCTGTAGTTGATGGTTTCCGGTTGCGTGATCTCACCATGAGAGCTTTCCAGGATTGACTCCGGAGAAGCTAAGCTGATGGTGATCTTAGAGAAGTCGTTGTTGATCTTTTTATTCTTTCTGAAAGACATGTGTTGTGTTATTTCAGGTTTACAAAATTCTTTTTCCAAAACAATTATTCAGGGACACATAATATATGCGTCCCTGATAATCGATATTAATCCATCGTAATCTCTAGTGCGAGACCACGCAATTCATGTACTAACACATTAAATGATTCAGGGATATTCGGCTTGCGCATATTCTCCCCTTTCACAATTGACTCGTAAGCTTTCGCGCGACCAATTACATCGTCAGACTTGATGGTAAGAATTTCTTGAAGGATATGCGAAGCACCGAATGCTTCGATCGCCCACACTTCCATCTCTCCAAAACGCTGACCACCGAATTGTGCCTTACCACCCAAAGGTTGTTGTGTGATGAGTGAGTACGGTCCGATGGAACGGGCGTGCATCTTATCATCAACCAAGTGACCTAACTTGAGCATGTAAGCAATACCCACTGTTACAGGCTGATCGAATTTTGATCCGGTCAAACCATCATATAAATAGGTACGTCCAAACTCAGGAAGATTTGCTTCTTTCAATTCAGCTGAAACCTGATCTAATGATGCTCCGTCGAAAATTGGTGTTGCATACTTACGACCAAGTTTTCTACCAGCCCACGCTAAAACAGTTTCGAATATCTGACCCAAGTTCATACGTGAAGGCACACCAAGCGGGTTCAAACAAATATCAACCGGTGTTCCGTCCTCAAGGAATGGCATATCTTCATCGCGAACGATTCGAGCTACCACACCTTTATTACCGTGACGACCGGCCATCTTATCACCCACTTTCAACTTGCGCTTCTTAGCCACATAAACTTTTGCCAACTGCACAATGCCTGCAGGCAATTCATCACCTACTTCTAGTGTGAAGCGCTCACGCTTAAATTCGCCAGCGATAACATTTCTTCTATTCAAGTAGTTCTTCACCAACTCAGCAACCAATTCGTTAGCAGCATCATCAGTAGACCAGCTTTCCAGGCTGATGTCGGCAATCAAGTTCACTTCTTCAGGAACATTGTAATTGCTTTCATCGCGATAAATGTTCTTATCAGGGAACAAGTTGCTCTCGATAACTTTCGAAGAGAACTTCACTCCTTTGCTGATCAATTCATCACCAAACTTGTGCTTCACACCTTGACTGGTTTTGCCAGTCAACAAAGAAGTCAATTTCTTGATCATCTCATTGCGAAGTTCAGTAAGGCTCTTGCTGTATCGATTTTTCAATGCATCCAATTCTTTCTTCGACTTGGTGCGAACATCTTTGTCGCGCTTAGGACGAGAGAAAAGTTTGGTTTCAATAACAACACCTTTCAATGATGGAGGTGCCTTCATCGAAGCATCTTTCACATCACCAGCTTTGTCACCAAAGATGGCGCGCAATAATTTTTCTTCAGGTGTCGGATCAGTTTCTCCTTTAGGAGTGATTTTTCCAATAAGAATATCTCCTTCTTTTACTTCAGCACCAATGCGAATAATTCCATTCTCATCAAGATGCTTCACGGCCTCTTCACTTACATTAGGGATTTCAGAAGTCAACTCTTCTTCTCCGCGTTTTGTATCGCGAACTTCCAATTCAAATTCTTCAACGTGAATCGAAGTGTAAACATCATCACGCACAACGCGCTCAGAAATTACAATCGCATCCTCAAAGTTATATCCTTGCCAAGGCATGTATGCCACTAACAAGTTTCTTCCAAGAGCCAATTCACCGTTCGCGGTTCCGTAACCCTGGCAAAGTGGTTGCCCTTTAGAAACTTTATCACCCTTTCTCACAAGAGGAGTCAAGTTGATACAAGTATCTTGGTTCGTTCTGCGGAACTTAATTAAGCTATAGGTTTTAAATTCATCTTCGAAGCGAACAAGTTGTTCTTCTTCAGAGACCTCATACTTAATAACAATTTTCTTAGCATCAACGAATTCAACGGTACCGTTTCCTTCTGCTAATACTAATGCACGAGAGTCAATCGCGATGCGGTGTTCAAGACCAGTTCCTACAACAGGAGCTTCAGGTCTCATCAACGGCACAGCCTGACGTTGCATGTTTGAACCCATCAATGCACGGTTAGCATCGTCGTGCTCAAGGAAAGGAATCAACGAAGCAGCAATCGACACAATTTGATTAGGTGCGATGTCCATGTAGCGGATGTCTTTCGGCTCCACAACAGGGAAGTCGCCTTCAAAACGTGCTTTCACTTTTTCATTCTCCAACTCACCACCAGCCTTGATCTTCACATTCGCCTGAGCGATGTTGTGAGTATCTTCTTCTTCGGCAGTAAGGAAGATTACATCTTTACCTTTTACTTTTCCATTCTCTACTTTGCGATAAGGAGTTTCAATGAAACCCATCTTATTCACTTTCGCGTGAACGCAAAGTGATGAAATCAAACCGATGTTCGGACCTTCAGGAGTTTCGATGGTACACAAACGACCGTAGTGAGTATAGTGTACGTCACGAACTTCAAAACCTGCACGCTCTCTCGAAAGACCGCCTGGCCCGAGTGCCGACATTCTTCTCTTGTGAGTGATCTCGGCCAATGGATTGGTTTGATCCATGAACTGAGACAACTGGTTCGTTCCAAAGAACGAATTGATCACTGAAGACAACGTGCGCGCGTTGATCAAATCAACAGGCTTAAAGTCTTCATTATCGCGAACGTTCATTCTTTCTTTGATCGTTCTTGCCATACGAGCAAGACCAACACCAAACTGTGAATACAACTGTTCACCAACTGTTCTCACACGTCTGTTGCTCAAGTGGTCAATATCATCGACAACTGCTTTTGAGTTGATCAAGCCGATCAAATATTTTACGATAAGGATGATATCCTCAGTCGTCAATACGCGCTGATCTGCGCTAAGGTCAAGACCTAATTTTTTGTTGATTCTGTAACGACCAACTTCACCAAGGTCATAACGCTTTTCACTGAAGAACAAACTCTGAATAATATCGCGAGCAGTTTGTTCGTCAGGAGCTTCTGTATTTCTTAATTGACGGTAGATTTGTTCAACCGCTTCTTTTTCAGAGTTGGAATTGTCTTTCGCTAACGTGTTGAAGATAATTTGGAAATCGGCAACGTTTACATCTTCTCTGTGAAGAATGATTGACTTAGCACCTGATTCCAAAATAGTATCAGCATCTTCGGCAGTGATCACGTGATCACGCTCAAGCAACACTTCGTTACGATCGATAGAAACCACTTCACCGGTATCTTCATCCACAAAGTCTTCTGTCCAGGTTTTCAAAACCCTTGCAGCCAACTTGCGGCCTACCATTTTCTTTAACGTGTTTTTGTTAGCTTCAACTTCTTCGCTCAAGCCAAACAAATCCAAGATGTCTTTATCAGTACCGTACCCAATTGCGCGAAGCAACGTGGTTACTGGGAATTTTTTCTTACGATCGATGTACGCATACATCACTGAGTTCACGTCAGTCGCAAATTCGATCCAAGATCCTTTGAACGGAATGATACGTGCAGAATACAACTTCGTTCCGTTTGTGTGTTTACTCATGGCGAAAAACACACCTGGTGAACGGTGTAACTGCGATACGATCACGCGCTCGGCTCCGTTGATAACGAAAGAGCCTTTCTCAGTCATATAAGGAATGTTCCCGAGGAACACTTCCTGCTCGATGGTTTCGAAATCTTCGTTGTCCTCATCGTTACAAGTGAGGCGCAGCTTTGCTTTCAGTGGAACTGAAAACGTAAGTCCACGGTCGATGCACTCATCAACACTGTATTTTGGCGGATCAATAGTGTAATCCACGAACTCAAGCACGAAATTTTCGCGAGAATCAGAGATGGGGAAGTTCTCTGCAAACACTTTGAAGAGTCCTTCGTTCTGCCTCTTTTCAGCAGGTGTCTCGATCTGCAAAAAATCTTTGAACGATTGAAGTTGAATGTCCAAAAAGTCTGGGTATTCCAGCACTTTATCGATGGACGAAAAATCAATTCGGTTTGTTGTTGTCTTCTTTGCCAAGGTACTTAGCGGTTAAAATTTCCCGAACTAGAATTATTTCTAAACTTTTGGATACAAAGCTTGTTAGCCTAAAATAGGAATAGACCCCAGCCCTTTTTCAAGGAATGGGGCCTGAAATTCCTTTCAGACGGTATCCGCGTCTTTCAAGAATTTATTTCAACTCAACTTCGGCACCAGCCTCTACGAGTTGCTTCTTGAGGTTTTCAGCTTCGTCTTTAGGTAAGCCTTCTTTGATGGTTTTTGGAGCTCCGTCTACCATGTCTTTAGCTTCTTTCAAGCCAAGGCCGGTAAGTTCTTTCACCAATTTCACAATCTGAAGTTTGTTAGCACCAGCAGACTTCAATACCACATCAAAATTGGTTTTTTCTGCTGCTGCACCACCACCTGCTGCGCCACCCGCTGCTGGGCCTGCTACTACAGCTGCTGCTGCCGGCTCAATGCCGTGTGTTTCCTTCAAATAAGAAGCAAGTTCATTTACTTCTTTTACAGTAAGTTCTACTAACTGATCTCCGATTGCTTTGATATCTGCCATGATTGATAATTGTTTAAAATTTTTGAATTCGTTAATTAATTTTTTCTTTCCTCTAGTGCTTTCACCAAGCCAGCAACAGTGTTCTTGCCACTCAACAGAGCAGACAATACATTCTTAGCAGGGGATTGCAACAGAGAAATGATTTCGCCAATGAGTTCGTTCTTAGATTTCAACTCAGTGAGCGTGTTTAGGTGTTCTTCACCAATAAAGAGGGCACTCTCGATGGAAGCTGCTTTTAAACCGGGTTTGCCCTCTAGTTTTTTGCGATACTCCTTAATCACTTTTGCTGGTGCATTGCCTGCCTCTTTCGAGAACATAACACCTGAAAAGCCGTGGAGTGTCTTGAAAATTTCTTCGTAGTTAGCTTTTTGCTTCTCAAGCGCCTTGCGAATCAATGTGTTTTTATAAACTACATATTCTACACCGGCATTGAAGCAAAGTCTGCGCAACGCATTCACCTGAGCTACTGTTAATCCAGAAGCATCTGTGATATAAAAATGACTGTTCTGAGAAAACTTCTCAGCCAGTTCATCAATGATTTGTCCTTTTTCTTCCCTGGTCATGTCAATAGTATTAAGCGTTCAATGAACTTGAATCAATTCTGATACCCGGGCTCATCGTAGTAGAAAGCGCTACACTTTGAATGTAGGTTCCCTTTGAAGAAGCTGGTTTCAGTTTTACAACCATGTTGATAAGTTCAGCAGCATTTTCTTTAATCATGTCTGCACTGAAGGAAGCCTTACCGATACTGGCATGAATAATTCCTTGCTTGTCGATTTTGAAGTCTACTTTACCTGCCTTTACTTCTTTCACAGCCTTCCCTACTTCAAGGGTAACTGTTCCAGACTTAGGGTTTGGCATCAAACCACGTGGTCCGAGTACTTTACCTAACTTTCCTACCTTCGCCATTACAGTTGGCATCGTGATGATCACGTCGATATCAGTCCAACCGCCTTCGATCTTGGTGATGAATTCATCCAAACCAGCATGTTCTGCACCAGCATCTTTTGCTTCCTGAACTTTGTCAGGCGTGCAAAGCACCAATACGCGAACTACTTTACCTAAACCGTGTGGCAATGAAACTACACCGCGCACCATTTGGTCTGATTTTTTTGGATCAATACCTAAACGGATGTCTACGTCAACTGAAGCATCAAATTTGGTGAAGGTGATATCCTTCAACATTTTGGCTGCATCGGTAAGCGAGTATTCTTTCTCCAAGTTGAACTTGGCGATTACTGCTTTTCTATTTTTTGAAATTCGTGCCATTTTCTTTTTAGTTAATTGTTATCCGTTAATCGTTAACAGTTGGGATGATTTTGGAAGCCTCACTTTCGCTATTAACTTTTAACTTTTAACTAAGTTTTACTTATCCCAAGGCGCAGTTCCGCTCACTGTAACACCCATGCTGCGAGCAGTTCCGGCTACCATTTTCATTGCTGACTCAACTTTAAATGCGTTGAGGTCAGGCATTTTTAATTCTGCAATTTTCTTGATCTGATCCCAAGAGATTGAACCAACTTTCGCACGGTTAGGCTCTTTTGATCCTTTCTGGATCTTGATCGACTCCATAATAAGAATAGCTGCAGGAGGAGTTTTAATAACAAAGTCAAACGACTTGTCATTGTACATCGTGATCAATACAGGAAGAACCTGACCAGGTTTGTCTTGCGAGCGAGCATTGAACTGCTTGCAAAAATCCATGATGTTCAAACCTTTTGAACCTAATGCAGGACCGATCGGAGGTGCAGGATTGGCTGCTCCGCCTTTCACCTGTAATTTCAAATAACCTGTAATTTCCTTAGCCATTGTATTCTTAGTCTAACTTTTCTACTTGCATATAACTCAATTCAACAGGAGTATTCCTGCCGAAAATTTTCACCATTACATTCAACTTCTTCTTGTCTTCAAAAATCTCCTCCACATTTCCTGTAAAGCCGCTGAAAGGACCATCCATTACTTTTACTGATTCTCCTTTTATAAATGGAGTTTCCAGTTTTTCTTCGAATTGGTCTACTTCATCTACTTTTCCGAGGATTCGGTTCACTTCTGATTGCCTCAAAGCAACCGGCTCCTTGTTGGTAGCGCTCGATCCATTGGCTCCTAAGAAACCAATCACACCTGGAATATTATTTACTTTGTGGTAAGCTTCTCCATTTGAAAGATCAGCTGACACAAGAACATATCCAGGGAAGAAATTTCTTTCACGAACACGCTTCTTGCCATTGCGCATTTCGTAAACTTTCTCCGAAGGAATCAATACCTGGGGAATAAATTCCGTCAGTTTAGAACGTTCGATCTCTGTTTCCAGGTAAGATTTGATTTTCTTTTCCTGGCCGCTGATCACACGCAACACATACCATTTTAACTCTGCCATGATTTCTTAAAATTCCCTGTAAAACCAGTGCAAAGCGTTATTAAAACCAAAATCGATTAGACCGATAACCAAAGCGAAAATCACCGAAGCCACCAACACCAAAATGGCGCTGCTTTGCAATTCGTTGAATTTCGACCAAGAAACCTTATTACGGATCTCGTCAATCGAATCGAGGATATAGTTTTTCAATTTTTCCATCAGATTTCTCTGTTTTTTTCTCTTAGCTGCCTTGTATTAGTTTCTTCCAAAGCGCCTTTTGCACGGGTGCCTGGATTCGAACCAAGATCAACGGTTTTGGAGACCGCTATTCTACCGTTGAACTACACCCGTAAATACCTCGGCTTCCTTCTGACTCTCCAACCCTAAATTCAAAAGGACTGCAAATGTAGGGCAATCCTAAAAGAAAACAAAAGCGTTTCTAAGAAAAATCTCAGAAACGCTTTATAATTGATTATCAGTTAATTGCCTTTCAGCAACTAATCCTTAGTCGAGGATCTCAGTTACCTGACCAGAACCTACCGTACGGCCACCTTCACGGATAGCGAAACGAAGTCCTTTTTCCATAGCAATCTTGTTGATCAACTCAACTTCGATTGATACGTTATCGCCAGGCATAACCATTTCCACACCTGCAGGAAGTTTACACTCGCCAGTTACATCCGTTGTGCGGAAGTAGAACTGAGGGCGGTATTTGTTAAAGAACGGAGTATGACGACCACCTTCTTCTTTGCTCAATACGTAAACTTCAGCCTTGAATTTAGCGTGAGGAGTTACAGTACCAGGCTTGCAAATAACCATACCACGGCAGATTTGCTCTTTTTCAATACCACGGAGCAACAAACCTACGTTATCACCAGCTTCTCCTCTGTCAAGGATTTTACGGAACATCTCCACACCAGTGATGGTTGAAGTCAAGTTCTCAGCACCCATTCCAAGGATTTGAACTGGATCACCAGTTTTGATAACTCCACGCTCGATACGACCAGTAGCAACAGTTCCACGACCAGTGATCGAGAACACGTCTTCTACAGGCATCAAGAAATCTTTGTCAACCAAACGAACTGGAATCGGAATGTATTCATCTACAGCCTTCATCAGTTCATCAACTTTTTCTACCCACTTCGCTTCGCCATTCAATGCACCCAAAGCAGAGCCACGGATAACAGGCATAGTGTCGCCTGGGAATTGGTAAGAAGAAAGAAGTTCACGAACTTCCATTTCAACAAGGTCAAGCAATTCTGCATCGTCAACCAAGTCAACCTTGTTCATGAAAACTACAAGTGCAGGCACACCAACCTGACGAGCCAAAAGAATGTGCTCGCGAGTTTGTGGCATAGGCCCATCAGTAGCAGCCACTACAAGGATAGCACCGTCCATCTGGGCAGCACCAGTAACCATGTTTTTCACATAGTCAGCGTGACCAGGACAGTCTACGTGAGCGTAGTGTCTTTTTTCCGTAGAATATTCTACGTGCGAAGTGTTGATGGTAATACCCCTTTCTTTTTCTTCAGGAGCATTGTCGATTGATGAGAAGTCACGAACTGCAGCAAGTCCTTTTTTAGAAAGAACCTGAGTGATAGCAGCCGTCAACGTAGTTTTACCGTGGTCAACGTGACCAATGGTACCGATGTTTACGTGCGGTTTTGAGCGGTCAAATGTTTCTTTTGCCATGTTTGAAAATCCCAGTTAAAGTTTAAAGTGTATAAATTGATTTAATAAGTTACTTACCTCATCGTCCCTTATTTCTAAGAAACTACACCCTAAACATTTTGAGCCTTTCGGATAGGTTATTGCCTTCTCTGCCTATGCTTTACTTCGGCAGATGAGACAACTGCTTGTCTTTTTACACTTTTAGGATGGTCGCTACGCATCAGTGTTTAAAAGATTTCGCATTTCAATATTTCAAAAATCCATAGGTCAAGCCACCTGCCACCTATTTTCAATCTTAATTCTCAGAGCTGTTGAACGGGATTGAACCGTCGACCTCTTCCTTACCAAGGAAGTGCTCTACCACTGAGCTACAACAGCCTTTGTAAGTTGTTGGTTCTTAGTTGTAAACTAACAACTCCGTTCTGAGCGGGAAACGAGGTTCGAACTCGCGACCTATAGCTTGGAAGGCTATCGCTCTACCAACTGAGCTACTCCCGCCTACGCTTCGCTTTGGCGGGCAAGCCCGCTTTGCGAATTGCAAAATTTCCGTGGGGAGAACAGGATTCGAACCTGTGAAGACATAAGTCAACAGATTTACAGTCTGTCCTCGTTGGCCGCTTGAGTATCTCCCCGCAACGATTTTCAATCTTTTCAAGAACTTGTCCTATCATTTCAAGCGGACTTACACCGTTCCCGAAAAATAGGAGTGCAAAATTATACGGTTTTTCGGTTTCGGCAAACGCCTTCCGAAAGAAAAGTAGGCGGTAATCAGAAACCAATAGGTAGAGCGATTGGCTGCAGTTTGCTTTGACAGCTGTTACATCAATACTATTTCCTTAAGCACATCCTTTCCAAATTCTGTTTCGAAGGTTTTAAGAAGATGGTTTTTATGGAAGCTCAGGTCGCTTTTCATTGCTGGAGAGTCCAATTCGATGAAAAGAACTTTGTTGCGGATATAAATTCTTTTGGTGCGCTTGGCTACTGGCTTTCCCACAATTCTTTCCCATGAAGCAACAACGCTTGCTTCATCGAATTTAGGCTTAAGATGATATTCCTTTAGCAATTGCTTAATCGCCTGACCAATGTGTTGAATATCGTGGGGATCCTTACTCATTATATAGTTGAAACTACTTCAAAAAAGCTCCATTTTCAATTCTGAATAGACCAGCCTCAAGTTTTGAGTCCTTGAATAATTCAATAGATCTGGCCGGTCTAGCATCGGTAATAAACAATTGACCAAACGTTCCCTCACGCACAAGCTTCATCAACTTCCCAATGCGGGTGTCATCGAGTTTATCAAAAATATCATCCAGCAACAGCAGCGGCTTAAACTTCTTTTTTTCAGCAATGCATTGAAATTCCGCCAGTTTTAATCCGATCAAAAAAGACTTTTGTTGTCCTTGAGATCCGAATCGTTTCACTTCATTATTGTTTAACAAAAACAAAAAATCATCTCTATGAATCCCGTTTGTGGTTCGTTGAAGCAAAACATCTCGACTCAGATTTTTATTAAGCAATTCCTCAAAATCATTGCCCTCTAAGTCGGATTTATATTGAACATTCATCTCCTCATCCTTCGAATCGGCAAGGTTCTTATAGTGCTGCTGAAAGGCTGGAAGAAATTCTTTTAGAAACTCAACTCTTTTAGAAAAAATTCTTTTTGCAGAAGGAATGATTTTCCCATCATAAGTGGCCAGCAAATCGCGGTCAATGTTTCCACGTTCAGCAAATAATTTCAAAGCACTGTTTCGTTGCTTGAGGTAGCTGGCATAAACTATTAAATTTTCCAGATATTCATGATCGATTTGTGAAAGGACACTGTCAAAAAATTTTCTACGCACCTCGCTGCCATCCCAAATCAGTTCGATGTCTTGGGGAGCAATAAGTACAAGAGGATATTTCCCAACATGTTCAGAAAACTTTAAATAATCTTGTCCATCTTCTTTTACAATCTTTTTCTGGCCTTGTTGGTAAGAACAAATTACTTCTTTCTGTTTCCCCAGAACATCAAATGCTCCTTTTATGATGAATTGGTTTTCTCCCAGCTTAATATTCTGCGAATCTGAAGGATTGATAGCGCCTTTCGTAAACGATAGATAGTGCATCGCATCAAGCAAATTAGTCTTGCCACTACCATTTTTTCCTAGAAAGCAATTGACAGAATTTTCAAACCGCAGGTTTGCCTCGGCGTAGTTCTTAAAATTGAAAAGTTTTAATTCTTGAAGGAACACACTTATAGATTTATGATCGGTTTGGCGATTGCCAGACCATCTAGTATTTTCGCAGTTCGTAAAATTCAAAAGTAATACTTATGGCTGCCACTGCCCAAGCAAAA
>DASYTA010000443.1:0-2686 GCA_036002745.1 Cyclobacteriaceae bacterium
GTTTTCCCGTTAGTGCTTTGAAGATGACAATCAATTGCTCATGAAAGCCCATCTGCAGCGATTTATCGAACTCATCAAGCACTATCATTTTCACCTTACGAGCGTCGAACGATTTTCTAAAAATGTGATCAGCCAGTCTTCCGGGTGTTCCAATAATCACAGCAGGGGCATCACTCAAACTATTTTGTTCAACCTTCATTGAATGGCCTCCGTAGCAGCAACTCACCTTAAAAGAGGTCTTCATCAATTTAAAAACTTGTTCAATCTGTAAAGCAAGTTCCCGCGAAGGAACAACAATCAGAGCCTGTACCCCCTCAGCACCGACTTGGAGTTTGCTGATCACTGGTAATAAAAACGCTAATGTTTTTCCTGAACCTGTTGGCGCTAACAACATCAAGTTGTTGACTGAAATAGCCTTTTCAATGACAGCAAGCTGCATTTCATTGAATTCGGAAATAGAAAGGTTTTTTAGAAATTCCTCGTAAGTCTTGTTGAGATCGTTTTGCATCAAGCAAAGGTAGCTTTATACTGATGGTTTATTCTTTTTATCTAATCATTACTTGACGAAGAAAGATTGTCTCTGCGAGAGAGAAGAATGGTTCAAAATAGGACGACTCGAAGTTAAAAGTTCCTACATGATCTAAAGGTTTGCTCAAGCTTCTATTATAATATTTGATTTTAACTACTTCTCCGATTAAATATTGTAAACATGAAAGAGGAATTCAATCTGTTGTCAAAGAATGAAATAGCACTTCTATTAAAAGCGCCAGCAATTGTTTCTTTTCTGGCCGCTATTGGGACAGGCGAGATTAATCAATGGAGGAAAGTCGAGACGATTAAACTAGCGCACCTAAAAACCTTCACTGCCTGCTCGCTTCTCGTTCCATATTACAAGGAAGCCGAAAGAGTTTTCGATCGGAACTATGAAATGATAACCCGAAAATATATTCCATTTGATACATTAAGTAGAACCGGACTTCAAACAGAGATGGATGCAGTCAATCGTATTATTGAAAAGTTAGATCGAAAACTTGCAGATGAACTTCGTGCTAGTCTGATGAATTACACTGAACATGTCAAAACAGTCTATAGAAATTCTTTTATCAATTTCTATCATTCCATTTCATATCAGGTTTGACACAATAACATCTTATTGGTGTCAATTGTTGTTATTTTCATTTGTCTGAGGGAAGGCGTCCACTTTGTGTGCCATATCTTCGGTTAACGGATCTTTCTCCTCATCTCTAATGAGCTTCTTGCCTTCCGCCATTTTACCAAAGATGTAATACAAACCCGGCACGATGATCACACCAAACACAGTTCCGAAAAGCATACCGCCGAGCGCAGAGGAACCGATCGTGCGATTTCCAACTGCACCAGCGCCGTGTGCAATTACCAAAGGAACCAACCCGGCAATAAATGCAAACGAAGTCATTAAGATCGGACGAAAACGAACTCTAGCACCTTCAATAGCAGACTCAAGAATCGTTGCACCTTGCTGATGTTTTTGAACAGCAAACTCTACAATCAACACGGCATTCTTACCGAGCAAACCAACTAACATTACCAATCCTACTTGAGCATAAATATCGTTTGCCAAACCCATCCCTTTAATTAATAGGAACGAGCCGAAGACTCCTGGTGGCAAAGAAAAGACAACGGCCAATGGGATGATGAAACTTTCGTACTGACCTGAAAGAACGAAGTAAACAAATACCAACACAACAATAAAAATATAGATTGCTTCATTTCCTCGTCTTGTTTCATCGTATGAAAGCGCGGCCCAGTCTATATCAAATCCATTCGGCAAATTTTTTGCAACTTCCTGAACAGCCTTGATTGCCTCGCCACTGCTGTAACCTCTTGCAGGGCCGCCTCTAATAGCAGCCGTATTGTACATGTTGTAACGATTAATTTCATTCGCTCCTTGTTGCTTTTTAATTTTCGCGAAAGCGGAAAAAGGAACCATATCGCCGCGATCGTTTTTCACCCACAGATTCAGTATGTCAGAAGGTAGCCTCCGGTATTCGGGGGAAGCTTGAACAAACACCTTGAAGAAGCGCTGAAATTTGATAAAGCCAAGTTCATACGTGCTACCCACAAAAATTGAAAGTGTATTCATCGCGTTGCCGATCGTAACTCCTTTTTGCATTGCCAACTGATTATCGATTTCAAGTTCATACTGAGGATAGTTAGCACTGAAAAAAGTAAAAAGACCAGTTATCTCTTTGCGCTTTCTCATCTCATTCATAAACTCATTCGTCACTCTTTCGAGTTGTTTATAGTCACCGCTGTTTGTTTTGTCTAACAGTTGTAAAGCAAAACCACCGGCAGCTCCGAAACCTGGTACGGCTGGCGGATCAAAGAATTCAATAGTTGCTCCGGGAAGTTCCTTTGCCTTTTCTTCTAACTCAATAATAATTTCACTTACAGTATGCTTGCGTTCAGACCATGGTTTCAAATTAATAAGACAAGTTCCTGCATTAGACCCTCTTCCTTCGGTAAGCACTTCATAGCCTGCAATTGACGAAACAGATTTTACCCCCTCAACCGTATTAATCACATCAACTAATTTGGTTGATAAGTCATTTGTTCTTTCAAGCGTGGAACCAGGCGGTGTTTGAATAATCGCATAAAGCATTCCTTGGTCTTCGCTGGGAATAAAACCTGAAGGCAGATTATTGGC
>DASYTA010000444.1:0-5525 GCA_036002745.1 Cyclobacteriaceae bacterium
AAGGATAAACGAGGGAGTCTTTGGTTATGAATGCGATAAGTATTGGCAGTGTGATGGCGGCAATCCCGCCTAGGTAAGGAATCACATTCAGAATAGCTCCCGTAATCCCAAGGATGATAGCATAGTCAATGCCGATCAATAAAAGACCTGCTGAATTTAATACAGCAATAATTATCATTTCAAAAAAAAGACCAACTAAGTAGCTTTGAATAACTTTTTTTGAATTGGCCAGTACCTCCGCTACAGTAACGAGATGTTCATTTTTAAAAAGCCTTTGGAAGAATTCTAATAACAATGGCTTATAATACAAAATCATAAATAGGTAAACAGGCAAGAGTGTTCCAATCACTAACATGCGCATCACATCTGTAAGCGTTTCCCCAATGGCCAAATTTCCAATTGCATCGCTTTGCTCTTCTTTTATCCAAGTACTAATTGTTGATTGACGGATGTTGAATTTCTCAGATACCCAGTGCAACAGTTGCGTGCTGGTGGCAATGAATTTCTCTTTTAATTGAGGATAGGTTTCAGTGAACAAGGTTATTTGAGCAGACACTATATATATAGCGACCAACAGCGCCAAAATGGCTAAGACGACTGCCAACGAAATGGAGACTATTTTATTTATCCTTTTTCCAACCAAATAATTTACCAGCGGATTGAGCAAAATGGCAATCATTGTAGCATACAGTATAGGAACAATGATGTGTTGACCAACATACATCGTGATCCCTAAGGCAAATCCACCGATAGAAATCAATGCTGCTTTCGCATAAAAAGGTATTTGAAATGAGTTCTCCATTATGGTTCGACAAGACCTTGAATTGAATTACCTTTATTAATACTATAAGAAGTTTTAATTATAAGATTAATAAGCGATTCATGTAGCTTGGTCAACTCATATTCGAATTTCTTTTTGAACAACTCCCATTCTTCCAATTCAACTCCTTCATAATTATTCATCGTAGCCTTCAGCACATTTATTTTTTCTTTGAGCATTGCTAATTCATCTTCATCGTCTTTTTCGTCTGCGCTTTTTTTAATTTCAAATCGTGTGTTCAGCTCTGTCATTCGTCTGCTATCAATTGATATTCTATCGGCCACCTCTCTCTTGTAGTTTTCAATATCGATTAGGTAATCTGTTTCGGAGCTATGATCGACGGCTGGAGTATGGTAGCTCGTGAAGATGGCCAGCGTTAAGAGGGATATTGAAGCAAATATCAAAATTGATCTCTCTTTTTTCATCTGTAGGTTTTATTATTTAAAAACATAGCTCACTGAAAGACCATTGGATCCATTCATAAAAAATGGTTTTACCGATAACCCGTCAACCTTCTTACTGATACGATGAAGTTCGGGTATTGCTATACCGCAGGCCGCACCAAGTAGTCCGCCAACAATGGCGTCCGAGGAAAAGTGGCGGCCCGCATGCACTCTATAATAACCTATCAAAGTTGGTGGAAAAGCAGCACCTGTATAGAACAGCACGCGCTTCCATCCTTTAATGTGATGATAGTCGGTGTAGACCTTGGCAATAAAAAAAGTAGAAGTGGCCGTCCACGAAACGTGTCCGCTGGGAAATGAATTTGTCTTTCCTACTCCGGTTTTATCTTCTATTGATAATGCCGGGTTATACGTAAGTGGTCTTGGTCTGCGAACTAATAAAATAGTAGAAAAGAAAACTGTATTATCTGCAGCATGGGCAACGAGGAGCATTCCTAACATGTCAGCCCAATCACGCCTTATTTTTTTATCGAAGACAAGTAAAAGCGGACTTGCAACAAAAGCTGTCATCATTATATCGGATTTGCTTGCTGCTGATTGGAAAGTGGCTGGATCATAATAGGCAGCAGGCCTGTCGAAAGAATTTATGCTTAGAGGATTTAAAAGCACTGCCTGTTCTGCTGTAAGTGACGCGCGCTTATCCATCCATTTATAACCGAGAGAAGCTGCGCCAATTAATGCGAGAGAAGAAGGTATTTCCCACACGGGGTGGGTTTTGTAAATCTTTTCTTTCTGCTCAGGGCTTACATTGTCCATCGTGGATGGCTTCCTCGATTGGCACCACAATGATTGACTACTTAGTATGCTGACAAATAATAGAATTGCTCTTACCATCTTTACTGATATTGACTGCGCAAAGTGAGAATGTCTGCAACAAAGTGCATTACATAATTTTTATAGTAGTTTACATCATTCACACATTTTTGATTAATCAACGATACGTTCTGAGGTTTCCCACATTATGGATCAATCCTAAAGTTTGAACATGTGAATAATGTAACTCAATCAGAGAGTTGCGTAAGGCTTATGAAGGTGTGAACGAAGATATTTACGCTAATGCTTGGTTCTCCTTTACGCTCTGCATGGAACCGACAATTCGATCATTCATAAAACATTTCATAAAGATCGAGGAGATGCCCCATTCACTCACACCGAAGCTGTTTATTATTGTAAGGACCATTTGCCTTTTGCTTTTAGCTCTGTGTTGTTTCAAGTCGGCTCTCTCTCAAGTAAAAGATTCAACTCAACTTCCAAAATGGATGGAAGCTATGAAGGCAAACAAAAATTCAAAAAATATTTTGCAGGCTATTTCTCGCGAACCCGAAGTTGATCCTTCGCCCTTTCTGGTAAAAAGTGAGGATGCTTATTTAAAATACGAGGGCAAGATTATCAGACGAATCATTTTAAAGCGTATTGGGTTTGATAAACTGGTAGTGGATACCGCACGCAACCTTCAAAGCGCAATAGCAAAAACGGCTAACCGGCTTCACAATAATTCCAAAGAATCAACCATACGCAACAATCTCTTTGTTCGGAGGGGCAGCCCATTAAATCCATATCGTCTGGCCGACAACGAGCGCCTTCTTCGGAATTTAGATTTCATGATGGATGCAAGAATTTTTGTTAAGCCAATTAAGAATAATCCTGATTCGGTTGACTTACTCGTAGTTACTCGAGATGTATTTAGCCTAGGCGGATCAGTCTCATTTAATCTTCCCACGAAATATCAGGTTAGTCTTCAAGAAATAAACCTTGCGGGAACTGGTCAACACGTTCAGTTCGGACAAGTCTACGATCTCAACCGAAATCCGCACTATGGGTATGAAGGTTTCTACCAAGTCATTAATATAAAAGGGAGTTTCGTTGATGCATCCGTTGGATACACGAATCTCAACAGTGGCATTAGCACAGGCAACGAAAATGAAAATTCAGTTTACTTCAAACTGAACAGAACTTTGTATCAACCCTTTGCCCGACTGGCAGGTGCCATCGAATTAAGTGAGAATACATCCAAAAATGTTTACAATAAACCCGATAGTATTTTTGCTCAATATAAGTACCGAGTTCAGGACTATTGGATGGGTTATTCGTTTGGATATAAAAGATTACCCAATGATTTAAGAGAAAACAGAAAACGAAGGTTCATTGCATTGCGTGGCTATGAACAAAACTTCCTGAATGCAATTCATACCGAATTGACAGAACTCGATCGTTTTTCTTATCGAGATAAGGCGGGTGTGCTCGCTCAACTTACTTTATTCCGTCAGGATTTTTACAAAACACAATATGTTGTTGGGTTTGGACGGACGGAAGATATTCCCTACGGTTATCGAATCACATTTACAACTGGAGCTGAAAAAGAATTAGGAAGGATGCGACCCTATTTTGGAAGTGAACTCTATTATAATATGGTCAGGCCAACCGGAACTATTTTAACCTACAATGTAAAACTTGCCGCTTATGTGAATCACCAAAATCCGGAAGATGCATTTCTTTCATTTGATTTTATAAGGTTTAGCAAAATTTATAAAATAGGTAAAATGATTGTGCGTCATCAGTCTCAATTCGGGTATGCTGCTCTGATAAATCAAAGTGTAAAAAGAGGAATTGATATTCGTGATGCAAATGGGATTCTTGGCTTTAGGCCGATTAGCCTTGTTGGCTATCAGCGAGTAACCATGAGTCAGGAAGTAACTTTATTTACGCCATGGAAAGTTCTTGGGTTTCACTTGGCGCCCGTGGCGAGAGTTGATCTCGCATTAATAAAAATAGCCAAAGGGTTGTTTCAAACTCAAAATTTCTTCTCGGGGCTTTCTCTTGGAATGAGGGCACGGAATGAAAATTTAATTTTCAATACCATAGAAGCTAGATTGTTTTATTATCCTAAAACCGTGGAAGGTATGGATCATTTCAGTTTTAATATCACAACCAATTTCCGAATCAAATATCCAACCAATCTGGTGAATAAACCCGCGACAGTTTTTCCTTAGCGTTATCTGAAGGTATAAGAAATTCCAAGCGGGCTCATTGAAGTGACATTGATCCGGTGCCGTTTGCCTTCATGCAAATCAACTACCCATTCCGCTACAAGGATACCAATGGCAGCGCCTATGATTTCATCCGACAGCCAATGTTGATTCTGATAAATTCTTGAGAACATAGTAAAGCCGGCAGGAACATAAGCCAAAATTTTGAGTGTCATTGTGTGGGCATGCCGCGACAATACCGTTGAAAGTGCAAACGCACTGGTGGTATGTCCGCTGGGCATGGAGTGATAATCATAAGCAAGATTGAAAGGCTTAAAAGTAAATGGATCTTCGCTTATATCTGGTCGCGCTCTGCCTATAGCTACCTTAAGCACACTCGTAATAATTTCTGAATAAAGTCCTGCCTGCAGTAATTCGATGGATATTTTTTTTGCCGTTGTGTCATTGGCAATTATTCCAAAAAGTCCAACACCTCCGGCTACTCCGATGATTGAATACCATTCTCCATAGATTCTTCCCCCCTCAACCCAAGCGCTGTTGTAATAATGTTGGTTCCCTTGCGTTGAATGAGCAACTAACTCGTCGAATGGCATTGCGGCAAGAGTTGCAGCCGTGACAGCACCAACTTTTAACCAGTCCTTACTGCTCCATTTTGTAGGCTGCTTAACAAATAATACTGTTTCGTGCCAAAACTGGGGCACGCTATATAATTTCTTCGATTGCCTCTTTTCAAATTTTATTTCTTTAGGTGTTTCCGGCGATGTAACATCCGGTTTTTTATCCTGTCCAAAACCGCTTAAAGTAAAAAAAACCATTAATAGTAATGGTAAAATAATTTTTTGACTTATTAACTGAAATTTTAAATGCACCATAAGTTGATTAAAGAAATTAATTGTAACGACCTCTTCGTTGTTTGTCCTCCAAATAAAACATGAGAAATACTTTCTGCTCAGTTTTTATAGAATGTGTAGCTGGCAAATTGAGGGTGTACCTGTCACTAGAATAAATGAAGTGCTCAAATCCCAGGTTCACACTTTTGTAGAGACGAACTGTTACCCTGGGTTTCAGAATGCTTATAAAATTATTCCCGGGCACACCTACATAAGTATGAATAAGATAATAATAGTAGACGAGCGATGCTGTAGCGAATTTTCCGATATTAATCGTACTTTCCACTTTGCCTTCAAGGCCTCCTCCATAATTATAATCTCTAACTTGCGTAGTATCAGGTCCTCTTTGGGTACTGTTTCCCGC
>DASYTA010000445.1:0-6059 GCA_036002745.1 Cyclobacteriaceae bacterium
GGGAGCATATTGCACATTCGTGAATGGAGGAATCAATACTAAACCATTTTTTATAACACGTATTGAGGATAAGAATGGAAACGTAATTGAAAACTTCGTGCCCAAAACTAAAGAAGCCATTAGCGAACAGACGGCCTACAAAATGGTTTTCATGCTGAAAGGTGGAGTTGAGGAAAGTGGTGGTACATCGGTTGGGCTTCCTTTAGAACTCAAAAAAGACAATGAGATTGGAGGCAAAACTGGTACAACCAACGATGCTTCGGACGGTTGGTATATTGGAGTAACTCACGATTTAGTGACTGGTATTTGGGTAGGTGGTGATGAGCGCGCAATACACTTCCCTTCATGGCCAATGGGGCAAGGAGGAAGCAGCGCCAGGCCTATTTGGGCAAAGTTCATGACCAAGGTTTACAAAGATCCAACGACTGGGATTACAAAAGGTCAATTCAAAAGACCATCATCTGGGCTTGATATTTCACTTGATCGATACAAAGAACCGACCGATTCCGTAAAAGTAAAAGATTACGAGCCCGAGGATATCAAAAATTAATCGACCGGTCAGTAAAAATTATTGACATTCAAAAAATAAGAGGCCGGCATTTCATTTAATGTCTTCTCCCACCGTTCTCCTCCCGATACAGGCAAATAAATGGTTGTGGGATAGGGTTTGCCATCCTGAATTGCAGGGACAAATCTCGATTGATACCTCTCCATCGCTTTCAGTACTCGCTCATCTGTACTAGGATCAACAGACCGTACAATATTGCTCTTCAAAACCTGGCCATGTTCATCGACCTTGATTTTAACTAAGGCTAAATAATTTTCAGGAACATCTGCTTCCATCAATAGCCTTAACAACCTTTTTATACCACCTGGATAGGTAACATTTCTCTGAAAGGAAACAGGATAAGTAATCTGCGCTTCAAAGTACTGATTCAAAGTTGTAAAAGATGTTTTGTCAAACAGCAATGCATCTGTGGTGATGGAATTGATTGACAAGATCATTTCTTTTGATGTATTAAGCTCGATTGAATCGTTTTTAGCAAAGTGCGTTCTACTTAAAAATTTTCCGTTTCTGTAATATTCAACATCAGTTTTAACTTTTCTTAGGTCTCGGTAGATCCAGGTGCCCGTTTTTTTTCCATTTGCAAATTCTCCGTTCACCGTTCCCTGCTTTAAGTAGTAATCGAAAAAATAAAAATAGGGTATAGAAAATTTACCTGTACCCTTTGCTACTTCATATTCCCTTTTGTCATTGACCAATTGCCATATCACAAAATCTCTATCTGAGAATTCTATTGTAGACTTGATCGATTGGTCTTCGAAATGTTCTGTTTGAATTCCTCTTTTCACACCATGAGCATAATATCCTTCCCCAATGAGTTTATTGTTATTGTTGTAATCCTGATAAACACCATCAAAAACCATTTCTTGCAAATCAAAATAGGCCTCTCTTCTTACAAATGATTTTTCGGGCGTAGTCAATTCCCAATTCACATTATAATGGAATGTAAGCTTAATAGACTCCTGAGTAGTGTGTCCGGATTGCGCATACACATAGACACATCCACACACATTGATCAAAAAATAAAGGGCAAGAAAGTTTTTCAAGCTGACTAAGTTTAAACACATTCCCATTCAAAAATGAATGAAAATTTCCAGAAATAGAAAACGATACAGAAATTTCAAGATGAACTAAATCTGTATGAATTTACTTTTTTAATCGAAATTGCGATGATGATAAGCTCTGATAAGTTAAAAGCGACCGTCTCTAACCTTCCTGATTCTCCCGGGGTATATCGATATTACAACGAGGAAGGTATTTTAATTTATGTAGGCAAGGCTAAGAGCCTGAAGAAACGAGTGAGCAGCTATTTCAATAAACAATCGCAATACAATCGCAAAACCGAAAAACTGGTCTCTGAAATCTCCAAGATTGAATTTACGCTGGCTAATACGGAGTTCGATGCACTCTTGATGGAAAACAATTTCATAAAAGAAAACCAGCCAAAGTATAACATCCTTCTTAAAGACGACAAAACATTTCCTTACCTCTGCATCTTAAAAGAACCATTCCCTCGAATTATTTCAACCCGGAAGTATATTCCTAAACAAGGTGAGTACTTTGGCCCTTATAGCAGTGTTGTATCGATGAACAGCGTACTTGATCTAGTTCGTCAATTATATTCCATACGAACTTGCTCGCTGCTTTTGTCGGAAGAAAATATTCAACAAAAGAAATTCAAAGTGTGTCTCGAATTTCATATTGGCAACTGCAAAGGTCCGTGCGAAGGTTTACAAGAAGAAAAAATTTACCTGGAAGAAATTGCTCAGGCCAGAAATATTTTGAAGGGGAATCTCAGTATTGTGGAAGATACATTCTCCGCCAGAATGAAAGAAGCATCCGAGAAAATGGAATTTGAAAAGGCTGGCCTTTATAAACACAAATTAGATTTGTTAGAAAAATTTCAATCGAAATCGCTCGTAGTAAATCGAAAGCTTACGAACATAGATGTGATTACCATCACAAGCACCGAAACAGAAGCATTCCTGAATTATCTACAAATCAGAGAGGGCGCAATTGTCTTTTCTAAGAATACCGAAGTGAAGAAGAAATTAGAGGAAACCAATGAGGAAATTTTAAACCTGGTTGTAGCAGAAATGCGAAATGTATATCATAGCAGCAACCCGGAGGTGTATACCAATATCCCTCTTTCCTTAAAATCTGACGATTTTGAAAATATAGTTCCTCAAATTGGCGACAAGAAAAAATTAATTGACCTGTCGCTTAAAAATGCTTTATACTTAAGACGCGAAAAAGAAATTGAAAAAGAATCGCGCAAGTCAAAGAAGAATGAAGTTCTATCCATTCTTCAAGAAAATTTACGTCTCGTGCAATTTCCTAAAATCATTGAATGCTTTGACAATTCTAATTTTCAAGGAACCAACCCAGTAGCTTCGATGGTGAGATTTCTGGATGGTAAACCTGATAAGAAAGGATATCGGCACTTCAATATCAAAACAGTGACGGGACCTGATGATTTCGCTTCGATGAAAGAGATTGTATCAAGACGATACAAACGCATTATGGAAGAACAAGGCGAGTATCCCAGCCTGATTATTGTAGACGGAGGGAAGGGTCAATTAGGTAGCGCCTGCGAAGCCTTAAAAGAACTTGGCCTGTACGGAAAAATACCAATTGTTGGTATCGCAAAAAAACTGGAGGAAATATATTATCCGGATGATCCACTGCCGCTCCTTATCAGCAAGAAGTCACCAGGACTTTTACTCATTCAACAAATCCGTGATGAAGCCCACCGTTTTGCAATTACTTTTCATCGCCTCAAACGAAGTAAAAATACTTTCGTGACAGAATTAGAAAACATTCCGGGCATCGGCAGGAAAACAGCCGATAAGCTCTTGGCTCATTTTAAATCTTTGAAGAAAATAAAAGAAGCTAGTAAAGAAGAGCTAATCGAATTAATCGGAGAGAAAGCTGCTGAAAAAATCAAAGAGCTTTCCTAAGAGAACTTGTTATTTATGAATTGAATTTTTGCAAGTACCACTTCACTGTCTTCTGAATTCCGCTATCGAAGTTTTCATCCGCCTTCCATTTCAATTCCGATTCAATCTTTGATGCATCAATAGCATAACGTTTGTCATGGCCGGCTCGGTCTTGTACATAAGTGATTAGTTCGCTGTAAGACTTTCCATTCCTTCTTGGTTTCAATTGATCCAAAATAGAACAAACCGTTTTAGCAATCTGATTGTTATTTCGCTCATTTCGCCCGCCAATGTTATATGTTTCTCCAGCTCGTCCGTTTTTGAATGCAAGATCAATTCCCTTCACATGGTCCATTACGTACAACCAATCACGCACATTTTTTCCATCACCATAAATTGGGATTGATTTTTCAGCAAGGGCTGTACGAATGATCGTAGGAATTAATTTTTCATTATTCTGTTTCGGGCCGTAATTGTTGGAACAATTTGTAGTGACAACATTCATTCCATATGTATGGAAGTAACTTCTCACAATCATGTCGCTACCCGCTTTTGACGCCGAATAAGGACTGTTCGGAGCATGAGGAGTTTCTTCTGTGAAAAGCCCAGTCTCACCAAGGCTTCCATAAACCTCATCTGTTGAAATATGTAGGAAGCGATTTTTTTCTTTACCTGGTTTGAATTTGAATGAAGCCTCCATCCAATTTTTACGTGCTACATCCAACACAGTAAAAGTTCCTAATACATTCGTGCGGATAAATGCTTCCGGCCCTGCAATAGAATTATCCACATGTGATTCGGCCGCAAAGTGAATTACACCATCAATTTCATATTGGTTAAATAATTTTTCAAGTAAAGGGCGATCCAAAATATCGCCTTTAACAAAAACATGATGTGGGTTTCCTTCTACTTCTTTCAAATTGCTCAAATCGCCAGCATAGGTAAGAGCATCAAGATTTACAATTTGAAAATCTTTGTACTGGTCTAAGAAGTGATTGACAAAATTAGAACCTATAAAACCTGCTCCTCCTGTAACTAAGATTGATTTCATTTTCTAAAATTTAAAAATTGCGTCCTTCAATTCCGGGTGCTTCCGGTCACGTTCAGAGACAATCATATCTGTTTCAGGAATCCTCCAATTGATACCGAGATTGGAATCATTGAAAATAATTCCGCCTTCGGATAAAGGATAGTGATACTCATCAGTTTTATACAAAATTTCTGCAACATCACTTAATACCACAAAGCCATGAGCGAATCCCTTCGGAACCAAAATTTGCCGACCTGATTCTGACGACATTTCTAATTGAAAACTTTTTCCAAAAGTTCTCTTCTCCTTACGCAAATCCACAACCACATCTAGAATAGTGCCAGAAATAACACGAACCATTTTTGTTTGAGCGTGTGGAGAGTTTTGATAATGTAAGCCCCGCATTACTCCTCGACTGGAGCGTGACTGATTATCTTGAAGAAAGCGAACGTCAATACCCAGTTCTTTAAGATCTCGATAGTTATAGGTTTCAGAAAAATAACCTCTTGAGTCACCTATTTTAAAAGCTTCAATAATTTTCAGTCCCTCAAAACCAGTCTCAATCAATTTAATCTTGCTCATGCCAAAAATTTTTCGTTGGCTATTTTGATAAGGTATTGACCATATTGATTTTTACTTAACGGTTTCGCCAATTCAACTAGCTGATCTTTGGAAATATAACATTTCCTAAAAGCAATTTCTTCAAGGCACGCAATCTTTAATCCTTGTCGCTCCTCAATAGATTCAACAAAAGTAGATGCGCGCAAAAGCGACTCATGGGTACCGGTGTCAAGCCACGCCATGCCTCTTCCTAATAATTTTACCTTAAGTAAACCGTCGTGGAGATAACTTTTATTCAAATCAGTAATCTCCAATTCTCCTCTTGGAGATGGTTTAATCATCTTTGCCCTTGCCGATACACTATTATCGTAAAAATACAAGCCGGTCACTGCGTAATTTGATTTGGGGGTTTTTGGTTTTTCTTCAAGAGAAATAACTTTTCCTCCTTTATCAAATTCAACCACTCCGTATCGATCTGGGTCATTCACATAATATCCAAAAACTTCGGCTCCGTTTCGTAACTGTCCTGCATCCTCTAGCATCGCAGAGAAATTATACCCATAAAAAATATTATCGCCGAGCACCAGGCAAACGGAGTCATTTCCAATAAAGCTTTCTCCAATGATAAACGCCTGGGCAAGCCCATCGGGAGAAGGTTGTATTCTATATTCAAGTTTTAATCCAAATTGACTTCCATCGCCTAATAAATTCTGAAATAAAATTTGTTCATGAGGCGTAGTGATAATCAATATCTCCCTGATGTTTGCCAGCATCAACACAGACAATGGATAATAAATCATTGGTTTGTCGTAAATCGGTAACAACTGCTTAGAAACCGATTTGGTAAGTGGATAAAGTCGAGTGCCAGAACCTCCGGCTAAAACAATTCCTTTCATATGTTAATTTTTCTTAGGTCTTATTTCATGTGCCAATTCGATGGACGGCCTGGCGTCATTTAACCCAA
>DASYTA010000446.1:0-3499 GCA_036002745.1 Cyclobacteriaceae bacterium
AAGCTGTTAGTAGACCTTAACTATTATTATTCTTCATACAAAGATTTTCTTGGTGAACAATATGTGGTGAGCAACAACCAAACATCTCATCAAGGTGTACCAATTCCGGCCGGCTCACTTTGGTATCCCTATACCAACTCTCCGTTTACACTTACTTCACAAGGAGTTGGTCTTGGGCTAACTTATAATCTTCCTAAGAGTTTTGTAGTCACAGGAAATTATAATTATGCGACGTTTTCGGGTCAAACAACACCAGACTTTCAGGCGAACTTTAATACGCCTCAAAATAGGTACAGCGTTGGTTTAGGCAACAGAAAGATTGTTAAGAATCTTGCGGCGAATGTTAACTTCAGATATCAAGATTCTTTCTTGTGGGAATCATCTTACGGTGTTGCAACAATACCTTCTTATGGAGTACTTGATGCGCAGTTAAGCTACAAAGTTTCTTCAATAAAGTCTGTACTCAAGATTGGTGGTACTAACCTTGGAGGTAGTGACTATCGCACCAATTTTGGTGCTCCGTTTGTCGGCCAGATGTATTATGTATCAATCACGTTTGATGAATTCTTGAAATAATGAAGACGACTATGAAAACATTTAATATAAAATCTCTTTTAGCAATTGCCTTAGCGGCGAGTGTAATCATTTCTTGTAAGCAAGATGTTATTACTTTAGCCCCACCTCCAGGACCACAGGCGCCTACTGGTGATAAAGGGAATGCTGACTTCACAAAGTATGTTGCGATTGGAAACTCCTTGACGGCAGGCTTTCAGGCTGGCGCGTTATTTACGGAAGGCCAAAACAATTCTTTTCCATTAATTCTATCCAAGCAGTTTAGCATTGCGCAGGGCACGACTCTAGCCTTCAATCAGCCTGATATTAATTCAGTGAATGGTTATAATTCATCATACTCCAATCCAACAGCCTCTGTAATTCGAGGCCGGATGATATTATTTGCTGCAGACAATGTTCAAGCACACGCGTTGCCAACACCATCTGCAACACCAGGAGTTCCAGCTCCTTACAATACAGCTGAGCTTCCTACGGCTTATACGGGCGACAAAACTAAGTTGAATAACTTTGGTGTTCCTGGAATTATTTTAGGTCAATTCTTAACACCAGATACAGGAAATCCTGCGAAGGCAGCATACAATGGACTTTGGGCACGTTTCGCATCACAACCGGGAGTAAAATCAATTCTCGACGATGTTCTTGCTGCGCAACCTACCTTCTTCACTTTTGACCTAGGAAATAATGACGTATTAGGCTACGCAACTAATGGCGGAGACAATGCCGGTATTCCGTTGACAGATCAGACCGCGTTCGCCACTCAGTATCAATTGGCCATCGGCGGTTTAATGGCCGGTTCTTCGGCAAAGGGAGTTGTTACAACGATTCCTTACGTAACAACTATTCCATTTTTTCTTACAGTAAAATATAATCCCATCCCTTTGGATGCGGCAACTGCGAGTTATGTCACTGCTAACCTTGCTAACAATTACAATGCTTTTCTTGCAGGTATGAAGCAAGCTGGCGTGATAACCGATGGAGAACTTGCCAAAAGAACATTAAAATATTCTGCCGGACAAAATCCTATACTTATTAGCGATGAGACGCTTACTGATTTGTCACCCTACATGGCTGGCCCTTATGCAGGATTACTTCCATACAAAATGGCGCGCCAAACTACTTCAGCGGATTTAGTTCCTCTGACTGCCGGAGGTATTATAGGAACACTCGCGAACCCCAATGATCCAACCACAGTTTATGGAGTTGCTGTTCCATTAGCAGATAAATATATTTTATTGCCTTCTGAGCAAACCGCTATAAAAAATGCAATTGACGGATTTAATACAACGATAAAAGCCGTAGCTGCTGCAAACTCAACCAGAATTGCGGTTGCCGATGTCAACGCGACTTTCAGTAACTTCATAGTTCAATACGCTACAGCCGGAGGCATCTTTGAAGATAATGTTCTGATGCAGCCAACCTTTGCTCCGCCAAATGGTGTATTTTCTGAGGATGGAGTACATCCCAATAGCAGAGGTTATGCCTACCTGGCAAACACTATAATCGATGCTATTAATTCTAAATTCGGTGCTACTGTGCCCAAGGCAAGTTTGGGTGCTTATACTGCTGCGGGATTCCCCTACGGACCTAACGGAATTATTCCGTTCTAAAATATCTTAAATAGTATTTTAATAGGCTGCTCGAAAAGGGCAGCCTATTTTATTTTAAAACAATTCTTTCGCTATTTTATAAATAGGATCGGATTTGCCCATCGAATAAAAATGCAGCGTTGGCACACCAAATTTGATTAACTCCTTGGATTGTTTGACCGCCCACTCAATTCCTACTTGTCGTACAGCATCATTGTCTTTGCACTTCTCAACTTCATCCGCTAATTCTTCCGGCAAATCAATATGGAAAATTGTAGGCAAAATATTAGCCTGTGATTTTGTAGTAATTGGTTTAATTCCTGGAATGATTGGGACATTGATACCCGCCTCTCTACATTTCTCCACAAACTCAAAATATTTTTTGTTATTGAAGAACATTTGGGTCACGATATATTCAGCACCCAAATCAACTTTGAGCTTCAAATATTTTAAATCGGTCTTTAGATTTGGTGCAGAGAAATGTTTCTCAGGGTACCCTGCTACTCCAAGACAAAAATTAGTAGGCGCAGCATTTTCGAGGTCCTCATCGATGAATTTTCCTTTGTTCATATTCACAACTTGTTGAACAAGGTCTGAAGCATATTTATGTCCATCAGGTTCGGGAATAAATCGGGCTTCCGTTTTGATAGCATCACCTTGAAGCGCGAGCACATTATCAATACCGAGGAACTGTAAATCGATCAACGCATTTTCAGTTTCCTCTCTGGTAAATCCGCCGCAAATGATGTGTGGTACCGTATCTACCTTATAACGATTCTGTATTGCAGCGCAAATACCAACCGTTCCAGGACGTTTTCTGGTAGATCTCTTTTCTAACAAACCATTTTCCTTCTTCTTATAGACGTACTCTTCGCGATGATAGGTTACATCGATGAATGGAGGTTTGAATTCCATTAATGGATCAATGTTATCAAATAAAGATTTTATGTTCTCTCCTTTCAACGGAGGAAGTATCTCAATACTGAAAAGTGATTTGCCGTTGGCGTTTTTAATATGCTCTATTACCTTCATTCTCTGATCTCAGATTAATTATAAGACAGATTGGGGGATAACCATCTTTCCATCTCTTTCAAACTCTCACCTTTTCTCTTTGCATATTCTTCTACCTGATCTTTCTCAATTTTACCCAACCCAAAATATTTTGATTCAGAATGTGAAAAATAATAGCCACTCACCGAAGAACCTGGATACATAGCAAAGGACTCAGTTAGTTTTATTCCAATTTCTTCTGCTTTTAATAACTCAAAGAGTGTTTTCTTTTCCGTGTGATCAGGACATGCCGGATAGCCTGGCGCCGGACGAATGCCTTGATATTTTTC
>DASYTA010000447.1:0-7386 GCA_036002745.1 Cyclobacteriaceae bacterium
TGATCGTATTCTACAGGTGTAGAATTTTCAATTGACGCTTTTACAATTGTACCCGAAACTTCAGATTCAATTTCGTTAAACAATTTCATAGCTTCGATGATACAAACCACCTGGCCTTTCGTGACTTTGTCTCCCACTGAAACGAATGGAGGAGAATCTGGATTGGAAGAACGATAGAATGTTCCAATCATCGGAGACTTAATGTCAACGGTATTTTTTCCAGCAGCTTTTTCAGTTTTCTGTGCGGGAGCAGGAGCAGCGGCTATTGGTGCAGCAGCTGCAGGAGCGGCCATGGCAACAGGAGCAGCCATAACAGGCGCTGCCGACTTCAGTACTTTTTGATCTGGTTCGCGCTTAACATGAAGCTTTAACTCTTTGGTTTCAATGTCCACTTCGTTCAAGCCGGATTGCGCTATGAAGTCGATAAGGTCCCTGATTTCAGTGGTTTTCATTTCATTTTGGTTTTTAGGTTCAGATGATTGAGCGGATGGTTTCGAAGTACTTTTTTTTCCGCCAGATTTATTCGATGCCATGTGAAATTATTTTACGCGTTCAACATATTCGCCAGTAGCGGTTTTAATCTTGATATTATCGCCAGTGTTTACAAACAAAGGGACACGGATTTCTGCACCAGTTTCGATGGTAGCAGCTTTTAATGTTCTTGTTGCTGTATCACCTTGGATGCCAGGTTCTGTATAAGTAACATTTACCACTACATGAGCGGGTGCTTCCGCAGTGATAGGCTGCACTCCATTTTCAAAAGCAATTAACAAGGTTACCCCCTCTTTGATATAGTTCACAGAGTCGCCCAATAAGACTTTATCAAGATAGATTTGTTCGTATGTCTGATTGTCCATACAAACCAAACTATCACCATCTTGATAGAGGTATTGATACTCTTTTGTTTCTACACGAAGTTGATCAACAGCATCGCCTGGACGAAAACGGTTCTCTACAATTTTTCCATTGCGCACGTTGCGCATTTTTATTTGATAAAATGCACGCAAATTTCCGGGAGTTCGGTGCTGTAATTCTTCTACTTGCACTACTTCACCATTGTAGCGAATATAACTTCCTTTGTTCAGATCAGATACAGTTGCCATTTTAATTTTAATTTAATCCCGATTTAGCGGGACAATATTGAAAAACAAATTCCTAAAGTCAAACTCTTTTACTTCCATCATAAGCCCACTTCACATAAACGGCTCCCCATGTAAAGCCTCCCCCAAAAGCTGCGATCACAAGATTATCACCTTTCTTCAATTTTTTTTCATAATCCCAAAGCAATAGCGGAATCGTTCCCCCGGTGGTGTTGCCATAACGCTGGATATTCATCATTACTTTATCATCGCTAATGCCAAGCCGACTTGACGTTGCATCAATAATTCTTTTGTTTGCTTGATGAGGAACAAGCCATGAAATTGTTTCAGGGGTTAAATGATTTCGTTCCACAATTTGTGACGATACTTCCGCCATATTAGTTACAGCAAACTTGTAAACTGCAGCACCTTCTTGATAAACATAATGCAATCGTTTATCCACTGTTTCGCGAGAGGCTGGTAATCGACTGCCGCCCGCTTTTAGATTTAAATGCACTTCGCCTGATCCATCACTTTTTAAAATAGAATCCATGATGCCAACATCTTCCGTGGTAGGTTCCAACAACACGCATCCAGCACCATCGCCGAAAATTATGCAAGTGGTACGATCAGTATAATCAAGAATGGCAGACATCTTATCTCCACCGATAACGACTACCTTTTTGTACATACCTGACTGAATAAAACTTGCACCGGTACTTAGCCCGTAGACAAATCCGGAACATGCCGCAGCCAAGTCATAGCTGAATGCATTCACTGCTCCAACAGCGGTTGCAACAATATTTGCAGTTGCGGGAAAAGTCATATCCGCAGTGATGGTAGCGAAGATGATACAGTCGATTTCTTTTGGATCGATTTTCGTTTTGGCTAGCATATCTTTAACGGCTGCAATACCCATTACCGAAACCCCTTGATTCTCACCCTTCAATATTCTCCTCTCCTTAATTCCTGTACGTGTGGTAATCCATTCATCGGTGGTTTCCACCATCGACTCTAATTCTTTGTTGGTGAGAATATAGTCTGGCACATATCCGCCTACTCCAGTAATAGCTGCCCTAATTTTGCTCATAGATTTTGTCTGACCTGTTAAAATAAAAGACCCGATTGAATCTCAATCGGGTAATATCTAGACGTATTAATTTATATGGACCTTGTGGGTACAATAAATGGAAATTGATAAAAATCTAATTTTAAAGAAAGTAATCATGGCCTACGCCAATACTTCTTTTTCCATTACCACATTTCCTTTGAAATACAATTTGCCTTCGTGCCAAAAGGCACGGTGAGGTAAATGATGCTCGCCGGTAGTTGGGCAAACTGCTTGCGCTTTTGCAACAGCTTTGTAATGTGTTCTTCTTTTATCCCTGCGAGTCTTCGAGGTTTTTCGTTTTGGATTTGGCATAACCTATTTTATTTAATTCTATTTTAACTTTTTTAACTTTTCCCATCGTGGATCGATCGCCTCTTCATCGGGTTCACCAGTTGAGGAGGTATAAATGATCTTTCCTTCCGTTTCATCTTCGGTTTCTTTTTCAAACCTGGGATGTAGTTTCTTGATTGGTATCTCCAATGCAATAAACTCGTACATCAATTGCCCTACATCCAGTTTTTGCTGGTCGTGGGTGATGATGATAATCTCATCGCTGACTTCTTTGGGTTCATCACCGTATTTGAAAACGATTTTTCTGGAAATTGAAATTGGAAAATCAAATTCATCCAGACTTCGGTCACAAACCAATGAAGCGTTTCCCGCCACTTTGAAATCAGCATCAATGAACGTCTCTTTCTTATCTAAAGTGACCGTGGCGGCAAACTTACCTTTCGTAATAACTTCCTGTCCGTACTTTTTAAAGAAGTCTTCCTCCAGCTGAAATTCGAATTGGTGGACTCCTTTACTTAATCCAAGAATGTTAACACTAAAATCCCTTGCCATTCCAAGGTTTTTAAAATAAGACGGCAAATTTATCATGTTTTGCCGGATTTTCGGCAACCGAGGTAGGATTTTTAGGAATTAGGAGGAAAAATCGACAGCAGAAATCAGAGATATTCGTGGAAAACCGTTGATTTTAACTCATCGTGCGGCTTTTTGTCGAAGTTGTCAATAAGGAATTCAACCACGCTTTTTCTGAATCCAAGCTTAATGGCTATACTTTTCACAAAAATCAATTCACTCTCAAATACTTTGTGGTCAATAAAAATTAGCTGGATACAAGCAATGAGATATTCGAACTTTTGATCGTTTGATAGAGCCCCTAAAGAATCAATAGGCTCGGGGTTTTTAATAAGGCGTTGTACATCAACCTCCGCAAAATTGCGCTCTCTTGCTATTTGTAAAATCATGTCTCGTTCAGCTTGAGCAAAGTGCTTATCTGCTTCGGCTAATCGGATTAATATATTCAATTGCCTTTGAGTAACGATGTCCATTTAAACTTTCACTTTATCCAAATATACAAACTACTTACAATCCTGTAAATTCCTTCAGATAAATGGTAAGTGTTTCAGTTAAGTGGTTTTTGCAGCTTCCATCCTGTTTTTCACAACGTCGCAGGCTAGATAGATAGCTTGCCGCATGGAGTTTTCGTCGGCCTGGTTTTTACCGGCAATAGGATAAGCCGTTCCGTGATCCGGAGAAGTCCGCACGATAGAAAGTCCTCCCGTAAAATTCACACCACTCTCAAAATCCAAAGCTTTGAATGCAACAAGCCCTTGATCATGATACATGGCAAGTACTGCGTCGAACTTAGTATGTTGCCCAGTGGCAAAGAAACCATCGGCAGGAAATGGGCCCATGATCAACTTTCCTTTTGCTTTTAGTTCTGCAATAACCGGTTTAATGATCTCTTGCTCTTCTGTTCCCAGAAGTCCTTCATCCCCAGCGTGAGGATTTAAACCTAGTACGGCAATCTTTGGCTTACTGATATTAAAATCCTTTTTCAATGACATTTCAAGAAGTCGGATTTTAAGTTCGACACGATCGCGTGTGATATGACTTGCAATTTCTTTTACTGGAATATGTTCAGTAACAAGTCCAACTTTTAGATCTTTTCCCGCAAGCAGCATAAGACTTTCACCTGCATTAAATTCTTGAGTGAGAAATTCGGTGTGACCACGGAAAGGAAACTCCTCACCATGAATAGTATTTTTATCGATAGGAGCCGTTACAAGTGCATCGATCAATCCTTCTTTCAACTCTTCGACCGATTTCTTTAAGCTAAGAAGTGCTGCGCGACCTGCCTGGCGTGATGGTTGGCCTGGAACAATTTCAATCACGTCTTCCCAACAATTTACCACGTTCACTGCTTTAGTAAAAAATTGACCTTTGCTTTTTACCTGGCTGTAGTTGAATTCTTCTAACTCCATAAGCTTTCGGTAATAAGAAAGCACTCGAGTAGATCCGTAAACAATTGGCGTTAAAATATTAAGGAGACGATTATCTGCTAGCGCTTTTATCACTACTTCAGGACCTATGCCATTAAGGTCACCAAGTGTAATACCGATACGAGGTTTTTCTAAAGTGGGGGATGTCATTGAATATAATTGGGTTGGTGCAAGTTAGTTAATTCAGTATTGAATGTTGAATTTTGAGGGATGGTTCGCCCCAAAAAATTTCTCGGTCAACATTTTCTTAAAGACCAAAACATTGCTGCTAAGATTGTTGAGGCTTTAGTATTACCAAGTGACAAGAATTTTGTCTTAGAGATAGGACCGGGCACCGGGGTGTTGACAAAACTATTGAGAGAAAAGCCAGGAGTGGATCTTCACTTGGCTGAGATCGATCGTGAATCGGTCTCTTATCTTAAAGAGCATTATCCCGATCTTTCTGATAAAATCACAGAGGGCGACTTTTTGAAAATGAATCTTTCTGACTTAACGGATAAGAATATTCACATCATTGGCAATTTTCCTTATAATATTTCTTCGCAGATATTTTTTAAAGTTCTCGAACAGAGAAATAAGGTAAGTCAAGTAGTCTGTATGCTTCAAAAAGAGGTAGCCGATCGCATTGCCGAAAAGGAGGGAAGCAAGACCTATGGTATTTTAAGTGTGCTGTTACAAACATTTTATACAATCGAGTATCTTTTTAAAGTTCCACCCGGAGTTTTTTTTCCTCCACCGAAAGTAATGTCAGCTGTGATTAGGCTTACGCGAAATGATCGGGCTCAACTTCCATGTAGCGAACAACTTTTTTTTAAAGTTGTGAAGCAAGCTTTTCAAAACCGAAGGAAAACCTTGCGTAACGCACTCAAACCATTAAATTTACCCGCGCAAATTTCAGCGCTCGCAACTATGGATTTACGAGCCGAGCAGCTGAGTGTAGAAGAATTTATTTTACTCACCCAAAAGATTGAGCAAGCCAGTGAAGGAGTTCGCAGCGTTTGAGTTAACCAAAGAATTTCGCGATCGCTTTCAACAAGCGTTGGATGAACGTGATGCATCCTTTATAGTTTCAAGTCTTGAAGAAGTAAACCCTGCTGATATTAGCGCTTTGCTTTATGAATTCAACGATGTAGAATCTAAGTATGTACTTGATTTACTTTCTCTGCAGGTTCGCTCAAAGATTATCAACGACCTCGAACCTGAAAATAGAAAGATCTTCCTTTCCATTTATACTGTTGAGGAACTGACGGCTATCGTCAATCAGCTTGATTCTGATGATGCTGCTGATATCTTGAATGAATTGCCAATTAAAACCAGTGAAGAAATTATCGCTGGGCTCGATTCTGATTTGAGATCTCAGGTAATTGACCTGCTCCGTTACGATGCGAATGTAGCTGGAGGCTTGATGGCCAAGGAATTAATTCGCGCAAGGGCCAATTGGACGGTGGTTGAGTGTATCGATGAGATAAGAAAGCAGGCAGAAAATGTAACAAAGTTTTATACTGTTTATGTTGTTGATGAAAACGACAAACTGCTTGGCCGCTTGGCGCTTCAAAAATTGATTCTTACTGATTCCAAAACATTAGTCAAAGATATTTATGATGACGATGTCACTTCGGTGGAAACCTATATGGAAGATCTTGAAGTAGCTGAAGTGATGAAAAAATACGACATGGAATCCGTACCGGTGGTGAATGTGCAAGGACAATTAGTTGGCCGAATTACGATCGATGACGTGGTGGATGTAATCTCCGAACAAGCAGAAGAGGAACGGCAGTTGATGAGTGGTATTACAGAAGACGTTGAAGAAGATGACAGTCTTTGGAAGAATGTACGTGCCCGTTTGCCCTGGTTGCTCATCGGTATTTTCGGCGGAATGCTCAGTGCAAGATTTATGGGCTTTTTTGAACAAGAGTTAGCAAAAGTTACCGCAATTGCATTTTTTGTTCCCCTAATTCAGGCTACAGGAGGAAATGTAGGAATTCAATCTTCAGGCCTGGTAGTTCAAAGCCTCGTTAACCCTGGTTATATGGATGAGGGCCTATGGAACCGATTAGTAAAAGTATTCAGCGTGGCCCTACTCAACGGCCTGCTACTTTCCTTAATTGTATTAGGCTCAACCTACCTGTTTTTCAATAACAACAAGCTATCAATCATTGTTTCATTCGCTTTATTTTGTGTGGTATTGTTTTCGTCTTTCGTAGGCACAATTACACCTATCATTATCAATCGTTTAGGCTTTAATCCTGCCCTTGCATCAGGTCCTTTCATTACTACAACCAGCGATTTGCTTGGCCTTACTATTTATTTTCTTACTGTTCAGGTATTGATATAGTGAATCGCCCCAACCGATGTAATATCCTACCAGAATAAGCAAGGTATTTTGGCAATTGAACAAATTACCTTTGTTTTATCGGATGATTAAAATTTTATAAATTCCGTTATTAAACGGCAATGCAAAAGAGAACATTTAAAGAGAGGCTAGGAGACAAGTTTGATGAGGTGGTTGAAAAACCTTTGCTCACCAGCACTATTGTTTTAATAAGTGTTGCAGTGATCGTGTTGAGCTTGAGTATGGGCTATTACATTTCTGACTTCCACAATTTTTGGGGTCAAGTTCTCGCCGAAGCACACGGTATGATCTTCGATATTGCAGTGATCGGTATTTTGATTTTCTGGTTAAATCAAAATGGACAGACACGACAACAAATCAGAACTTATAAAGATGAGATCGATGACTTTCGTTTGTGGGAATCTGAAGAAGCTGCCTTTCGCACCGTAGGTAATATTAAAAGATTGAATCGCCACAAGATCAATGAAATCAACTTAGTGAATTGCCATTTGTCCAGAACTAATTTGAGCCACGTTAATTTAAAAGCATCAAATCTTAATTCAGCTAACCTTTCCA
>DASYTA010000448.1:0-5198 GCA_036002745.1 Cyclobacteriaceae bacterium
GCCTTCAACAATGATCAGCTTTTGTTTTATTGCACCATCCATAGAACCGATCCAGGTCATGCGAAGATTTTCCCCTTCCGATTTATTGGTAACAATGATTTTTTCATTGGGTTTGAGTTGGGTAAGTAGATCTCCGTAGTCGGCAATGAAAATTTTTGCAGCTTCCAATATCTTTTCATGATAGGAATTCCCAATGCTGTCCGTACTTACCCTTTGCTTTTTTGCCTTAGGTGAGGTTCGTTTAATTACTTGATAGTTGCCGTCCGCTTCAGATTTCGCTTTTTGTGCCTGTTCGTTATCGCTACTGTAGGAGTAGCTGTAGGTAACACCAGGAGGCATCGGCGCATCAGGTGGATTGATGCCCCAAACGTTGCCATCACCTTGCATGAAAAACATATTTCCAAACATCTCGGAGGGTACACGGAAGGTGACTCCATAGCCCGGCAAATAGCTGGCTTGCACTTCCATCGGGAAGAATTGGCGCTTGCCATATTGTTGTTTAATCAATGTTCCTAAAATATTTTCAGTCACATCCAAATCGCGTTGCATTCGCTCTTCATCAATTGTAGTTTGTGCAAATACAACTGTCCCCGCAAGCACCATCCATATCATCAACACCTTTTTCATATTCTTAATCATTTAAAAATTTTAATAGTTGTTTTTCTTTTTTCCGGGATTTGAAATCAAACTCGTAAGAATTTGTTCAGTCTCCTGTTTGAATTGATTATTGTTCTTTTCTAGTGAGTTCATTTGATTCGCAACATATTGCAAATCTTGTTTTCGTTGCTCTTGAAGATAGCTTGAGAAATTAACCAACAAGCTCTCCATATATTTTTTTTGATCGCTTGTAGAGAGTTGAAAATAATCTTTCATCAGTTTTAAGTTCTGTTCTTGTAAGCTGGAAACAAACGAGCGCACTTGCTCCTGGCTGGCTTGCGATGCCGTTTTAGTCAATTCATTCATTTTTTTAGAATTGAAATCTGCAATGGTCTGCATCAATTTCTTTTGATCCTCCGTTCGGACAAACTCCAGCGATTCATTGTTCTTCGCCAAGGATGAAGAAATTAATTCGTTTACTTTTTCTTCAGTCAAACCGTTTGACTGCACGGGTTGCTCAGTCTTGTTTCCAAAACTGATTCGTAGCTCACCATTCGAGTACTTTATTTCAGGTCCAAGCAATTTACCCGCAACAAGTAGAAAAAGGAAAGAAGCCGCAATTCCCATAGAAACTCTGAAATAGGATGAATGCCAGAACGGTTTTACACCGGCCTCATCGACAAAAACGGGCGGAGCAATTACTTCTTTGTCCTGTGCATGGCTCATCACATCGCGTACTTCATCCAGGCCTCGCAGCTTTACCAGCTCTTCAGGATGTTGCTGAAAATATGCTTCTAGCTTTTTTGTTTCTTTTTCATTGAGCTCGCCGTACAGGTAAGCAATCAATGTGCTTTCATCCGGTCTATAGTTCATAACCAATGGTTTCTTTTGTAATCTTCTTTTGCTCCAAAATCTTTTTCAACCCTTCTAATCCGTAATACATTCTTGATTTCACTGTGTTTTCAGAAATATTGAGTGCCTCTGCAATTTCCCGAAACTTCAAACCTTCATATTCTTTCATGATCACCACTTCGCGCTGCTCTTGACTCAATTGCATCAAGCATGATTGCAAAAGATCAGAAAGTTCTGAGTGACGAAGTTGGCGTTCGGGATTCTCGTTGCGGTGGTGGCTTTCTTCCCAACGATAACTTTCTTCTCCTTCGCCGGGGTTTAGGTCGTGTAGAGAAAATGAGCGACTCGCTTTCTTTTTCCTTGTCTCTTCACGGCAGTAGTTTACCGCGATGGTATAGAGCCAGGATTTGAATCTCGTCACTTCTTGCAGGCCTGCAAGATTTTTGTGCATGCTGATAAAGGTTTTCTGCGACACTTCCATGGCCAGGTCGTGATCAAAGAAAAACTTGTAACTGAAGTTATAGATGCGCTTGTACCAGAGCTGCACCAATTTCCCTTGGGCATTCTTGTCCCCCTCGCGGGCACGGGCGATCAGGGAATCAGAATGCATCATTGCAATGTCAAGTAAAGTTTCGGCCACAAGCCCTTAATTCAGCTGTTTTCTACTATAAAGATGAGGAACAGGAGCAAATAGTTTTAAAAGGGAGCCGATTTTCTTTCAGTAGGGAAATCACTTCTTTTCGGCCCATTGAGCCGATTTTTTCTTGTACCACTCGGCCTTATTTGGTTCTAACTCTGCCAGGCGGTCATAAATCTGGGTGCGCGTGCTATCTTGTTTAAGGGCATCTTTATAAAATTGAATTCCTTGCGAAATACTGCCTTTGTCATCATAAAGATAGCCGAGCCAGTGGCTGAGTTCGGCACTTCGTGCACCATTTTGATAGGCACGGTCAAACCAAACAAATGAAGAGTCCTTCTGCTTTAGCGCACCATAATCTTCACCTAGTATCAACATCAAGTCGGAATTATTAGGATCGCGAATAATTGCATTTCTGGCGATAGAAATAGATTGCTTATAATTTTGGTTGTTGAATTCTTGCACGGCTATATCGTATTCAGAAGATTTTATTTCTTCTTGTTGAGAATCTTCCTCTACCGGTTGGGTTGTTTCATGGGAGGAGGTGTCGGTATCCTTATTTGAGGAAAATAATGAACTGATAATAACTAATAAAAACACAGCACTTGCGATAACTATAAGTGTAATCCGCTTATTTGAATTTGTTGGGGTTGGATACTCAGGCTGATGCCATTGCGCAGTCTTCGCGTCTTCTTCTTTTCTGGCAGCCCTTTGATAATAAAATCCGATAATACCCAAACCCAGCGCAGGCCAAAAGAAAAGAGTGAAAAAGAACGGACTTAAGCCTCGCAAAAAGGCCATGAGAAAGAGACACACCACTGCGAACTGAAAATAGCGACTGCTTAGTTTTTTTAATTGCTCTTCTTCGGGTTGCATATTCTAATGTATCGAAAATTATAGAAACCATGATCATCATCGATCGCTGTTATCAGTTTATGAAATTTGTTTATATTTAAATTATCAATTTTATGAGTAACCAAAAACAACTAACAAACGCGGAAAAGGTTACTAAATTCCTAGTTGAAAATATATTCAAGGGAAGATTCATTTTTTTAATAATCGGAGTTATTGGTATATATTTTATTGTAAAATATGTATCCGAGGATCAATCAGTTTCACGAAAAGATCTTGTTCAGGTTATTACTGGATGTGCTCTTATAATTGCTCTTTTTTATACAATTATTACTTATGAATATAATCAGAGAAAATTCCAGTATGACGTAAAAAACTCGAGAGATATTTTGTCGTTTAATATATCTAAAGAATGGCATGATCCAACTTTAGTTGGATATTCCAAAACATGTCATGAGTTCATGAGACAGTGTCACAAAATTTTGAAAGAGGTTGATGCCAATAAACTACATGAAGCATTAGAAGCACCAGAGAATGGTGACCAAAAAATGGCCCTACTTTCGATATTTAATTATTTTGAATCTATCTCCCTTGGAATTAAACAGGGGATAATGGATGAGGATTTTATTAAGGGCTTTTTTAAGTCAGTGTTTACCCATTATTACAATGAATATAATTTTTATATCTTGCACAGGAGAGTGGTGAAAAAAAACCAGCGATTGTGGCAAAATTTTACCTCTTTAGCACAAAAATGGATTGAAGAATAGACTAAGTTACCTTTAATTACGTCTACTGTATAAATGATATGTCTAACCAAAAAAAACAATCACCCTGTATGAAAAATGTTAAAAATCATGATGCGGACTACTGGTAAAAAGTGATTTTTCCTCATTACGAAGAGCCTGTATCAAAAATACAGGCTCTTTTATTTTGCCTATGTATATGAATAGCCTTAAATCTCAACCTTGTTCTAATTGACCTAATTATCTTTGCGACTGAATGAAAAAAATAATCTCTCTTCTCGTTCGGTATGTGCCGCGAAAATATCTTCAACTGTTTAGCGGTATTGGATTAAAGGCAGCTGGGTTGTTTTACATGGGCAAGAAAGTAGAATGCCCGATTTGCAATCATCATTATAAAAAATTTCTTCCCTACGGTAGGATCAATTCTAGAGAGAATGCACTTTGTCCGAATTGTTTAAGTTTAGAGCGTCATCGTCTGATTTGGCTTTACCTGAAAGAGAAAACTAATTTCTTTTCTGGCCCGCTCAGTGTGTTGCATATCGCGCCTGAGCATTGCTTCATCAAGCCGTTTGAGAACCACCATAAGGACAAATATATAACTGCCGATATTGAATCTCCTCTCGCAAAAGTTAAAATGGACATTCACAAAATTCCTTTTGGCGACAATCATTTCGATGCAATCCTCTGCAATCATGTGCTTGAACATGTGAAGGATGACATACAAGTGATGAAAGAATTTCATCGCGTGTTAAAACCCGGAGGTTGGGCCGTCTTACAAGTTCCGTTTTTCAATCCTGTTCCCGATAAAACGTTTGAAGACAATTCAATCACCAATCCGCGTGAACGCGAAAAGATTTTCGGTCAGGATGATCATGTGAGAAAATACGGGAAAGATTATTCCGAAAGAATTAGGCAAAGTGGACTTCAAGCTATTGAGGATCCGTACAGTTTAAATTTCACTCCGGAAAAAGCATTTCATTTCGGCATTGTCCGCCAGGAAATTATTTATAAAGGCGTTAAGCAAAACTGATTATCCTTTCAATCCTGCATAACGATTTTCTGAAGGCAGATAGCCTTTGTCGGCCAGGATATGAGCTAAACGTTCATAGAAAGCAGAATCCGTTGGAGTAACGCTGGCTAATCCATCTACTAATCTATTATACAAGGAAAATAAAGCAGAGATCAACACGGTGTCGTGAATTTCCAAATCAGTAGCGCCTTCTTTTTTGCTTTATCGACCATTGCACTTGTAACATTCTTTCCACTCACTTGAACAGCCTTCGCAATTGTAAGTAATGCTTTCATTTTGTCACTTACAGGAGCATTCGAAAGATCTTTCTTCACTAGCTCAGCAGTTTCTTTTTCACCAAGAAGGACATCAGCTGCAGCAGTATGAGCAGCAGTACAAAACCTACACTCGTTTCCATAAGACACAACTGTGGCAATTAATTCACGCTCGCCCTCTGTGAGCGTAGATTCGCCTCGCAACAGCAGATGCGTAAGTTGGCGGATCGGCA
>DASYTA010000449.1:0-5408 GCA_036002745.1 Cyclobacteriaceae bacterium
GGTAGCTCCGTAAACTTTCTGGCCAACTAACTCATTGATCAGTCGATCGGCTACAAATTCAATGTATTGGCGCATTTGTTCGGCATTCATGCCAATCAAATTCACTGGAATAGCGTCAGTAACAAATTGTTTTTCGATTTCTACAGCATCTTTAATGATTTCGATAACGCGTTCTGTAGGTAATTTACCGACAACGTGTTGTGTATAAAGATGACAAGCGAAATCGCAATGCAGACCTTCGTCGCGAGAGATCAATTCGTTGGAAAATGTTAATCCAGGCATGAGACCACGTTTCTTCAGCCAGAAGATGGAGCAGAACGAACCAGAAAAGAAAATTCCTTCTACGGCCGCAAAGGCAACCAAGCGCTCTTGGAAATTTCCCTGATCGATCCAGCGAAGAGCCCAGTCTGCTTTTTTCTTTACACACTCCATTGTTTCTATGGCGTGAAAGAGCTTGTCTTTTTCTTTGGGATCTTTCACATAAGTGTCGATTAACAAAGAATAGGTCTCAGAATGGATGTTTTCAATAGCGATCTGAAAGCCATAGAAAAACTTCGCTTCTGTGTATTGCACCTCCGATACAAAGTGCTCGGCAAGGTTTTCATTCACAATACCGTCGCTGGCTGCGAAAAAAGCCAAAACATGGGTGATGAAGTGACGCTCGCCATCATTAAGGTTAGCCCAATCCTTCAGATCGTGGCTCAAATCAATTTCTTCTGCCGTCCAAAAACTGGCTTCGGCCTGTTTATAGTATTTCCAGATGTCATGCTGACGAATGGGGAAGAGAACGAAACGGTCTTTGTTTTCTTTGAGGATGGGTTCCTGAATTTGTTCACTCATGTTTTTAATTATTTAAAAGACGGCTTTCACCCTTTTTTAGAAGAGTTGGTCGGCCATTTGATTTAGGTTTAGGTTTTGTCGAAAATTTTAGGGGGTATTTCTCCTAAAATATGATGAAACAATATTCTACAATCGCCAACGAAATTCAAAGGCGTGAAGTAGTGCTAACGAGTGTGAAATAAGTTATCAACACACTTCAATTTTAGAAAATCAGTTCACTGTCATTGACTTAGTACTCAATCAAAAAGTGAATGCTTAAAAGAATTTATTTTAAAATATTTTTAGAAAGATTTATTTGAACGAATCGTTACTTATACTCTGTAAGAATTCAAAGACAAGGCAGTCGGTTTGAAGCGTAAATCTGTTTATGGATAAGGACTGCTGGAATCCATAAAAACACCTCAAATTTGATTAAAAAACGCATTTTTAGGATTCGAGATCGTTTTTAGGGGTAAGCGTTTGTTTTTCGAGACGTTTGCCCTATCTTTGCACTCCAAATTTTTAAAAAGAAGATCATGTACGCTATTGTCGATATCGCAGGTCAGCAGTATAAAGTTGCTAAAGACCAGTATGTTTATGCCCCTAAAATGGATGGTGAAACAGGTACAGCTGTAAGTTTTGATAAGGTCCTTTTGATGGACAGCGGCAAAGGTGTTGAAGTTGGAGCCCCTTTAATTAAAGGTGCGAAGGTATCTGGTAAGATATTGGAGCATGTAAAGGGCGATAAAGTGATCATCTTTAAAAAGAAAAGACGTAAAGGCTATGCAGTGAAGAATGGTCACCGCCAGCAGTACACAAAAGTTCAAATTGAAAGCATCGGATAATTTTCGATCAACGAATAACTAACAACAAATAAGGATTAAGAGCCATGGCACACAAAAAAGGTGAAGGTAAAGTAAAGAACGGACGCGAATCAGAAAGCAAACGCTTGGGCATTAAAGTTTTTGGTGGCCAAAAAGTTATTGCTGGAAATATTATCGTGCGTCAACGCGGCACTAAACATCATCCTGGTAAAAACGTAGGGATTGGTAAAGATCATACCTTGTTTGCCCTTAGCGCAGGAACTGTATTATTTAAAAAAGGCCGTGCAGATCGCTCATTTGTATCTGTGGTTGCTGAGGCCTAGAAATACCTAATTTATTCCCACTAAAAAAAGGGTGCTAAACTTAGTTTAGCACCCTTTTTTGTTGCCCTTGAGGCCGGTGTTTTTCAAGCCCGGGATTCTTACTTAAGCATTTTAAGCAAAGTGCTCAATCTATTTTTAAGATTTCTCCGGTCTACAATAAAGTCAAGGAATCCGTGCTCAAGTACAAACTCTGCACTTTGAAAGCCTTTAGGTAAATCTTTGCCTATGGTTTCGCGGATTACACGAGGGCCAGCAAATCCAATTAATGAATCTGGCTCTGCAATATTAAAATCGCCAAGCATGGCGTAAGAGGCTGTAACTCCACCCGTAGTTGGGTCAGTTAATAAAGAGATGAAAGGAATTTTAGCTTCATCTAAAAGGGCCAACTTTGCCGATGTTTTTGCCATTTGCATAAGTGAAAGTCCGGCTTCCATCATGCGTGCACCACCCGAACGCGAAATCATTAAGAAAGGTGCTTTAGTCTTTAGGGAATGGTCAATAGCTCTTGCAATTTTTTCGCCGACTACCGAACCCATCGAACCTCCGATGAAGGTAAAATCCATACAAGCCACCACGATGTCAATTCCGTTCATTTTTCCATAGGCCGACCGCAACGCATCTTTCAATTGTGTCTTGGCTTGCGATTCTTTTATTCTCTTGGGATAAGGTTTTGTATCAACGAATTTGAGCGGATCCGCAGACTCCATATTGGCGTCTAGTTCCGTAAATTCATTGTTGTCGAACAAGATTTCGAAGTATTCCTTAGAGCCAATTTTTACGTGATGCTCCTCTTCAGGAACTACGTAAGCATTGTTTTTTAGCTCACGGGTGTGAATAATTTTTCCTGCAGGCGATTTGAACCAAAGCCCATCCGGCACCTCCCTCTTGGATTCGGTGGGGGTTAATATTCCTTTGTCTGTTCGTTTAAACCAAGGCATTCCTTAGCAGTTAAATTAAAAAATAGATACTGGACTCTGGATTCTAGATACCGGAAGAAATCCAGAGTCTAGAATCCAGTTCCTAATTTTTATGCGATGTCTATTGAGCTATCTAAATAAACGTCCTGAATCTTATTTAAGATTTCAACTCCTTCTTTCATCGGGCGTTGAAAAGCTTTACGTCCGGAAATCAGTCCCATACCACCAGCTCTTTTGTTGATAACCGCAGTGCGCACTGCATCTGCCATATCGCTGGATCCCTTGCTATCACCTCCTGAGTTGATCAAGCCTGCTCTGCCCATGTAGCAGTTTGCAACTTGATAACGGCATAGATCAATTGGATGGTTTGAAGTTAATTCAGTATAAATCCGCTCGTCTAATTTGCCATAGCTGCTGCCACCAGTGTTCAATGCTTTGTAACCGCCGTTGTTCTCAGCAAGTTTTTGCTTAATAATATCGGCCTGTATAGTTACACCTAAGTGATTTGCCTGCCCTGTTAGGTCAGCAGAAACGTGGTAGTCTATTCCGTCCTTTTTGAAAGCATTATTTCTTGTGTAACACCAAAGAATGGTACCCATTCCCAGTTCATGAGCTTCTTCGAATGCCTTAGAAACTTCCTGAATCTGACGAGTTGAATTATCGGATCCAAAATAAATAGTTGCGCCAATTGCTACAGCGCCGAGGTTCCATGCATCGCGCACTGATCCAAACATAATTTGATCAGCTTTGTTAGGATAGGTAAGTAATTCATTGTGGTTTACCTTAACAATGAAAGGAATTTTGTGAGCGTATTTTCTTGACATCAAAGCTAAACCTCCGAAAGTGGTTGCTACTGCGTTACAGCCACCCTCTATGGCTAACTTGACGATATTTTCTGGATCGAAATAAATAGGATTCTTTGCAAATGAAGCTCCAGCACTATGTTCTATACCCTGATCGATTGGTAAAATCGATAAAAATCCAGAACCACCTAAGCGACCATGGTCAAACAGTGTTTGAAGGCTTCTGATGGTTTGTGTACTGCGATTTGATTGTGAAAAGATCCTGTCAACAAAATCCGGTCCTGGAAGATGAAGTTGGTCTTTAGAAATTGTTTTGCTTTTGTGGGTGAGCAACGACTCTGCATCTTTGCCCAGGAGTTCTGCGATCTTGTTTTGAGACATATTTATGTTAGGTAAGGGGAACAAATATACTGCTTCAAGTGCCTTTCATCAAGGACTATTAGGAAGCCCTGAGAAAGCAAAAAACCCATTTCATTTGAAATGGGTTTGATTTTTATATCGTTAGAATTAAGCAACCTTCTGAGCAACAGGTGCCAATTTTTCTTTAATCCTGGCACTCTTGCCTTGACGGCCTCTCATGTAATACAATTTAGCTCTGCGCACTTTACCAGCCTTAACAAACTCGATTTTATCGATGCTTGGGCTTAGCATTGGGAAAATCCTTTCCACGCCTACACCATTCGATACTTTACGAACTGAAAAGCTCTCGCCATTCGTTCCTTTTCCGCGATGGTAAAGCACCACACCCTGAAATTGCTGGATACGCTCTTTATTACCTTCGCTGATTTTCACGTGGACGTTAACTGTGTCTCCAGCCTTGAAACTAGGAATTGAAGCCCTTTTAGATGCCAACTCCTGCTCTACTAACTTCATTAAATCAGCCATAAAACCCTTTTTTAAAACGGACTGCAAATGTATCAGAAGATTCTTAAAAAACGAAACCTCGATCGGGAATTATTTAAGCGTTTTTGAAGCCTATTCAAGCTTTGGCCTTCTTTTTTTAGTACGTTCCAAGGCTCTTTCATGCCTCCATTCTTCAATTTTTGAGGTATGACCGGATAAGAGCACTTCGGGAACTGTCCAGCCTTTATACTCAGCCGGGCGGGTATAAACCGGTGGAGCTACTAATCCGTCCTGAAAAGAATCTGTCAGCGCAGAAGTCTCATCCGAAAGGACTCCTGGCAAAAGCCGAATAATAGAATCGCATAAAACGGCCGCAGCCAATTCGCCACCCGAAAGCACATAATCTCCAATGCTGATTTCACGGGTGATCAAATGCTCGCGAACACGTTCGTCCACACCCTTGTAATGACCGCAAAGCATAATCAGATTTTTTTTGAGGCTTATTTGATTAGCTAACGGCTGCGTGAGCAATTCGCCATCAGGGCTCATGTAAATTATATCATCGTAAGAACGTTGCTCTTTTAAAGATGTGATGCAGCGATCTATAGGTTCGATCATCATCACCATTCCTGCTCCACCACCAAAGGCATAGTCATCTGTAGTGCGATGTTTGTTGGTAGAAAAGGGACGCAAATCATGCACCACCACTTCCACCAGGCCTTTGTCTTGCGCTCTTTTCAAAATAGAATCTGAAAAGGGGCTCTCTAAAAGCTTGGGCAAACATGTGATGATATCAATTCGCATTATTTCTTGTCTACAATAATTCGATTGTCCCGATTGACCAATTCCCAAGCTGTGTAAAAAACAGCTTTACCGCGC
>DASYTA010000450.1:0-6356 GCA_036002745.1 Cyclobacteriaceae bacterium
ATCTGATAAATTTGTGAAGGTTCAGGTTTAGGACTTATTTTATTCGCTGCCTTCAAAAAACGTTCAAATGAAAAAGGTTTCATTAAATAATCGCGAACATCCAATTCAAATGCCTCCAGTGCATATTGCGAATATGCTGAAGTAATGATTATTTGTGGAGCTTTCTTTACAATTTTTAAAAAATCAATTCCTGAAACTCCTGGTATCTGTATATCGAGGAAAATAAGGTCAGGATCATTTTCTTTTATAAACTCCAACGCACTCAATGCATCATCAAATGTTCCTAACAATTCGAGCCACTCTACACGAGAAATAAATGAAACCAATATTTCTTGTGCAGCCTTTTCGTCTTCAATAATGATACACTTAATATTCATAAAGTTTGTGATGCCGGTATATTCAAGTTAACAATGTATTTGCTTCCTTCCGTAATATCCAGTTTAAAATTTTTTCCAAATAACAATTCTAATTGCTTCCTAATATTTTTTATACCAAGGCCGTTATCAATAGCAGCAGACGGAGAAGGTTGAATAAGGTCATTTGTAACTATCAAATGAATGCGATTTCTTTCCGAGCTTACTCTAATTGTAATTGGAATAGCTCCTAGTTTACTTGAAAGAGTGTGCTTAAAACTGTTTTCAACAAAAGGCAATAACAACAATGGCGAAATTAAAATAGCACGATCCTTGACATCGCATTTAAAATCAACTTCCAACCTTGTTCCATGTCTTATTTTTTCGAGCGCAATATAATCTTCGATTACTTTAATTTCTTTTTCCAACGAAATTTGTGGCTTATTGCATTCCTCCAAAATGAACCTCATCAAGTTAGAAAGGCGCAAAACAATTTGCTCGCTTTTGCTGTCTGTTTTTATTGCATCTGAGTAGAGTGTATTGAGTGTGTTAAAGAGAAAATGCGGGTGCATCTGTGCTTTGAGAAAACTCAACTCAGCAATTCTTTTCTCAGCCACGAGTTCCTCATTTTGTTGTTGCAATTTATTTTTAGTCTTTATCAATTTGATGGCGATCGCCATACACATTACCGCCATCCAACTAAAGATTTCTCCTAGTATCCTGCTGAAAGCAAAAACATTTGAAGGGACAATAGTATCGGGTTCAAGTAGCGGAGTTATTATATAATAACGATAGTAGCGAAGGCCCACTCCCATAAACACAAGAATTGCCAAAATCCAAAAAGTAAGTTCCCACCGCTTATTATTAGAGGAATATCTTGGGATGATATAATACATGATGAAATAAGTGACGCCGATCATCAGAGGATACCTTGTTAGTAAACTTAGAACGGTAATGTAACTGATTGGTGTGTTAGCCGAAATGACAACCAGATAGCTGACAAAGTCTGTTGCCCAAAACAAGAAGTGCCTGAAAATGCGGATTCCTGTACGATCGCTATAAATGAATGTGTCGATGAACATCATGAATCCCCCAAATTAGGGAAGATTTTGAAAAGCTAAATTATTTTAAACAAAGATGGGTTTGCTCCATATCAACCCGTCTTTTAAGCCGATCAACCTGCAAACTCTTTCAATAAAAGTTTTGGAATGAATTTACTTGGCTGCTGATGAGTAATATCGGCTGGCCAGATATGAAATGGGTAGTCCAATGATAAACATATGAATCAAAATCATGACCACGGTGCGAATAGTGAAATGAAACGGTACGGGAGATACGTTGGACAGCGGAACCACAACCTTGTTCATCATCACCCAAATAAAAATACCATAGCTTATTCCCGCGACGAATTTAGACGATGAAAAGAAATTTATCTTTGGATAAAGAAGATAAAACAATGTGGTCCATCCTGTGGCGACTATAAAATGAAAAAACAATCCCCAAAGCGCAGCTGATGAATCACCCGTGAAAGCATCTTTTCCAAAAACACCACTGGCCACATATCGAAAAACTTTATCCGGTGTAACTCCAGCAAAACCATAAGAATGGACCGAGGCAGCTATTGCATCCAAAGTTCCTACAATCAGTCCTGCTATCAATATCGAATTGGAAAGTGGTAGTAAATTTCTATTCATGGGGTTAATAAGGTTTAGACTTCCTATTTGTAAGTCACTGAAGTTACAAATTCCAATGAAAATGGAAATCTAAATTAAAAACTCAACCAACTAGTCTTTTCGTTTAACAAAGAAACCGTTCTGCCATATCAATTACTTTTCTTGATTTATTTTCACTTGGCTAGCCCCGGTAATTTTCATTGATTTTGAATTTTGGGTGTACAGTACAACTGAACTGTTTTCGGCTGCAAGGCGATCAGGCCATAACATGGCTATTCGGCCATCAGCTTTTAGTGTCGAGATCAAAAAATTTCTGACAACATTAAAATGCTTTAATGTTCTGCTTTTGTTTTCTCCTCTAGGTATAAAATGCTCTACGTGAGTTTCGACTATAGCGGCATTCAACACAGTATTGCTTTGAACTTTATTCGTTTTATATTCCACTGTGATGCTGTCATTTTTCATTTTTGCCGTTGCAATTATTTCTACTACCGGGTTTTTACTTACGGCTGCAGTTACCTCATCTCTAAAAGCGATAGGATTTGAACCGATAAATTCTTTCTCACCGTTTACAACTGCCTGCGGAGTGTAAAGTTGTTCAGCATTAATCGCTTGAACATATTTCTTTTGTCGTTCAGTAAAAATTTCCTGACTATAAGGATCTTCCCATCCACCTTTATTCCAATAGGTAATATGAAATGAAAGACCAATCACTTCCTTTCCTTCTTTCTGAAGAATGTCAGACATTTCTTTTAATAGATCATCAGCAATCGGGCAGCTTGAGCACCCTTCTGAAGTAAATAATTCTACCACAGCAAATGGCTTTGGCTTTTCCGAGGTAATGAAACTCACACTTCCGATCATGATCGACAGTAGAAAAAATAGTACGCAGTTTTTCATCTCGTTTGTTATTTAAAGTTAATTAAAAAGAGCTGCCTCTTACGAGGCAGCTCAAGGCAGTTCGTTTTTAACCTAAACCTAAACCCGCCTTTTGTTCTTTAATATGCCGTTGAGAATGCAGCCACTTTATCAAATAATCCAACTCCTGTAGATGGCACATTTGGGTTCGTATTCACTTCAATCTGCGAATACAAACATCTCTCAGGATAGTTAGGCTTACCAGGTGCTGTAGGCAACTTAAGGAAGTTACCAGTTCTTCTCTCATCGTTGAAACCTTCAATCTGAGCAATAAAGGTCACATACCTTTCTTCCAAAATCTCTCTTAGAAGAGCTGTATTTGGATCTATGTTGTCAAGATTCTCCATTCCTCCTGATGTAAAATCCGCAGCAGCATAGGGTAGATAAAAACCTCCTCCTAAATCTGGATCGGTTATATATCCTGTGCTTGTTCCGAACTGCGCACCGGTATTATAATATGCCCGTAAAGCGTTAAGAGCAGCTAATGCATTTGTTGGATCGGGCGTGGCTATTTTCATATTCGTCTCCGCTATTATCAATAAATTTTCTTGGTATGTTAAAATAGGATAAGGTGCTGAGCATCCAAAAAATCCATCGAGCGAAACAGGCACACCCCAGCTAAATCCTTGCTCTTCGTTGCACACCACATTTGGATCATACTTAGCACCAGTATTGAGACCTTGCCAATAAGCATAAGGAGCATAATAGAAATTAAAACGACCGTTTTCATTTGTTTTCAAATTACCACGGTAGTTGGGATTTGTTGGATCGGGATCTAACAATGTAGGTGCATAAGCAGTATTAGCAGCCATGTAACCGGATCTGTCGTAAGTTAAAAATGAGTAGTACAAGTTATAGGTTTGACCAATTGCATTCCCGTGAGGCGCTATCATATTACCAGCTGCACTACTAATGCCTTGTGAGGCTTGAGCAAGTGCATTTGCATAATCACGAGTGTGAAGATATAGGCGAGCTTTCACTGTGTGAGCTGCCTCTTTCCATTTGGATGTACTTCCTCCATAAAAGAAATCTTCATTGCCCAATTTTCCTGAAAGACTCAGATTACTAATAGCAGAATCTAATAACACCTGTGCGGCTGCATAAACGGAAGCCTGCGAATCAAATTTTGGAGTAACAATTATAGGATACTTTGCAATCTCTTTATACGGAACATCGCCCCACAAATCAGCAGCTGTACCGATTGCCATACCTTCCATCACCTGCGCAACACCCGTAGCAAAAAAATTATTCACCGCATTTGATTTACTCTTAATAATCTTGGTATTATTAAAAATCCCATTAAAAATGGTAACCCACTCATTATCGTAATCCAGACCTGATGTAACGTAGTTACTCAATCCGGCATATTGCCGATCTTCTCCATCAAAGTATTGCGCCCACATACCCGTAGTGCGAGCTACATCACCTTCATACACACCAATCAGAGATACTTCTACGCCACTGATCAATTGCGGAACCGGCACTTGAGAAGCATCGGTAATATTTACTGGGTCAGTAGATAAATTGTCTGTTAGCTTTGTGCAGCTATTAGCAAACAAGATAGTTGCAATACATCCAACTACTGCTGCAATTTTTCTGCAAAATATTTTTTTCATGATTTTTAGATTTTGGATTTAAAATGCAACCGTGAGTTTAAAAATGAATGACCTCGTGTTCGGATTTTGAAAATAATCTAAACCACGTCCGTTGCTCGCCCCTGTTAAGTTGGTATCAGGATCAATCCCTTGGTAAGGTGTCCACAACAGTAAGTTTCTTCCGGTAAGAGCAAAAGATACTGACTGCAGTTTTGTAGCCGATTTAAAACCAGAGGAGTTTATGCTGTAGGCTAGTGTTACTTCCCGAAGCCTTGTCCATGTTGCATCCTGAACGTAAGGAGCATTGACGTTAAACCCACTTCCGGCGCCTTGATACCATTTCTCGTCAAGGGCAACTTTACCTGCACCAAAGTCGCCTACTGTTCCACGAAATGTATACGTACCATCTCCGTTCAATACGTTTCTTGGATTGGGATTGGTGGAACTAATAGGTGCAGTATCAACGGTGTGTCCGTCATAGGTCTTTATGTTTGAAGCATCTAATGCGCTTACAGTAGTAGATGCTGCCGACGCTTTGTTCGTTCCAAAATTCCACAAAGCTCCTTGTGTACCATTCCACATTTTGCCACCGACCGATGCATCAAATAATACATATAAACTCAGGTTCTTATATGAAAAAGTATTGCCGAGGCTAACTTTGTAATCAGGATTAGGGTTTCCGATTGGTCCTGTGTTTGAGTTAACATAAGCAAAGCCATTAGAATCGGTATAGTAGCTACCATCAGGGTTTCGTTGATAAAAGGTACCCCACAACTCTCCAAGGGCTTTACCTTTAGTTGCAACTGATGATCCATCCGTAAATCCTGCCAATAAAATATATTGTGCGCCTGCGAGGTCAGTCACCAAATTGCGATACGCAAACCAAATCACATTTGCGTTCCAGGTAAATCCGTTTTGTAACTTCAACAACGTTGCACCCAACGATAGCTCCAATCCCTTGTTTTCAATAACACCTGCATTGCTTATGTAATTTGAAAAACCATTTGATGGTGCAAGTTGCGATTGCAAGATTGCGTCAGTGGTCTGATTATAGTAAGCTGTTGCGCTAAAGGTCACTCGATCATTAAAGAATCTTAAATCAGTGCCTACTTCAATCTCATGTTTCTTCTCAGGTCTGATTTTAGGATTGCCGGCAACTGTAGATATAGCATACCCACCCACTCCGTAGTTTGAAGCTAGAAGAGTTCCTCCAAAAGCATCCACATAAGATTGAGTAGTATATTTTGTTAAGTTCAGATAAGGGTCTGGTTGCTTTCCGACAACACCAGCCGATGCACGCAGCTTTCCGAAGCTGAAAAAATCATTGGTTCCAACCATCTTAGAGAATTGCCACGAGGCTGTTGCTGAAGGATAGAAGAAGACACTCGAAGCTTGCGGGCCAAATGTAGAAGCTGATTCTGCTCGACCAGTTAAGCTGATCGTCACCTGATTGGCTAAATCCATGTTGGCTTGTAAAAAGCCTGCCGAAGTTCTTACTGTCTGTGCCGCATTGAAGGCGACAAGATTCGCAGCTGGCATGTTGCCTAAGCTAGGAGGTGCCAGTGGAGCAATGAAGTTAGTGCCGGTTGCTCCTGCATTATTAAACTGTCTGTTATTATAATTAAAACCTGCGAGAAGTGTTCCTGCGAAAGAATCGGAGAATGTTTTTCTTGCAGTGGCATACAAATTAACATTGAATTGAGATTCTTGAAAAAATTGTTCAGTGTAAGATCCAGATAGTGCATTCGCTGATCCAGCGGCTAAAAAATCTGTTCTTCGATCTGTATAGGAATCAAGTCCGGCATTTCCTCTCAGTG
>DASYTA010000451.1:0-18915 GCA_036002745.1 Cyclobacteriaceae bacterium
AGGGTGTGAAACTCGACAACCTCATTCAGGTGGCACACAATGTAGAGATTGGAAAGAATACCGTAATTGCAGCGCAGACTGGAATTTCCGGATCATCAAAAATAGGTGAGAACAACATGATTGCCGGTCAGGTTGGTATTGCAGGACACTTGGTAATTGCCAATCACACTGGCATTGGAGCTCAGGCAGGTATTTCAAAATCCATCAAGGAAGAAGGACAAAAAATTATCGGCTATCCTGCCTTTGACGTAAAAGAGTATTTCAAATCGTATGCTGTGTTCAAACGGCTACCAGATCTTAACGATCGCCTACGCGAATTAGAAAAGAAGATGCATCAACTCAATGGCTCACTAGAAAGCCAGATTGAGAAGATGGAAGATGAAGAGTAACCTTCAAGAATAATTATGTCACTCATTATTGAGAATGTCACAGGCATTGTCAAACTTAGCAACCTTGAAATAGAATTCTTTAATTCCTTACTTCAGCCCACCAACTTCAAAAAGAAAGAATTTGCATTAAAAGCAGGAACAGTTTGCAGACAGCAAACCTTTGTCAATCGTGGTTGTCTAAGAATTTTTTATAATGACCTTCAAGGCTCAGAGCACGTGGCAAAATTTGCTATTGAAAACTCGTGGGCTTTTGATCTGGAAAGCTTTACAATCGGAGTTCCGGCATCCTACAGCATTCAGGCACTGGAAGAAACCGCAACATTACAGTTAAGCAAAGAAAATTGGGATTTGCTATGTGCAGAGGTACCAGCGTTTGAAAAGTTTTTTCGCGTTATGTTTCAAAATTCATACATACTTCTTCAACATAGAATAACGCAACACCTTTATCAAAAAGGAGACGAGAAATATATTCAATTTCAGAAAAAATATCCTGGCCTTGAGCAACGAATACCTCAGAAGGAAATTGCCTCTTACCTCGGGATCACTCCTGAATTTCTAAGCATGATCAGGGCAAAAAAGGGATCCGGAATTATTTCTTAAACTACTTTAATTTTTTCTCTAGTAAACGTTGGTTGCTTTGTTGAATAACAACAAACAATCAACCATATGAAAAACTTATTATTTGAAACATCCTCCAATTGGATAGGATTAGTATTGAGGCTCACCGTTGGTCTCATTATGTTACCACATGGCGCTCAAAAATTATTAGGATATTTTGGCGGCTATGGTTTTAGGGGTACTATGAGCTACTTCACAGAAACGATGAAACTACCTTGGGTAATTTCGCTTTTAATAATTATGATAGAATTTTTTGGCGCGATGGGACTAATCATAGGATTTGGCAGCAGAGTTTGGTCAATGGGTTTTATGGCTATCATGATTGGGGCAATTATCACAACTAATTTTAAAAATGGTTTATTCATGAATTGGTTTGGTAATCAAGCAGGCGAAGGATATGAATACCATCTGCTGATTATCGGTCTTTGTATATCACTACTGATTACAGGGAGCGGAAAACTTTCTCTTGATTATCTTATTCAAAAAAATTAAATCATTACCATCTCCTCCTAGAATAAGTCCGTCTCGGTGCCGAGCCAAATAACATTCCAAAAACTCCACGCACTAGCTCCTTCCCTACCTGCTTGGTGATAGGTGATGAAAGTACTTCTTCAAAGGTACTTTTCTCTGCTTTCGTAGATCGCGTCACTTTTGCGGCTTGCTTTTGTTCTGCAGCTTGTTCCTGTTCTTGTTTCACAGCTTGCACTCGCTCATTCAAAATTTCAAATGCACTTCGTGGATCGATGGATTCCTGGTATTTTTTATAAAATTCAGATCCATCCAACTGCGCTTTATATTCTTCGGATGTGAGCGGACCCATTCGTGAAGCCGGTGGCGTTAAATGCGTGACTACAGTCTCTGTTGGAATTCCCTTTTCATTCAACACGGTGATAAACGCTTGCCCGATTCCTAGCTGAGTGAACTGTTTCTCCAAATCATAAAATTCTGATTTAGGAAAAGTGTTGATCGTTTCTCTCAAGTCTTTCACATCGTTGGGAGTAAATGCCCGGATCACGTGATGAACTCGATTACCCAATTGGGACAACACCGACGGAGGAACATCAGAAGTTAACTGTGAACAGAAGAATACACCAACACCTTTGGATCGTATTAACCGAATGACTTGCTCAATCTGATCCATGAAAGCTTTGGGCGCATCTTTGAAAAGCAGATGTGCTTCGTCTAAAAAGAAAACCAATTTCGGTTTATCAAGATCGCCGGCTTCTGGCAAAGTTTGATAGATCTCTGCTAGCAACGAAAGCATGAAGGTTGAAAAAATTGCAGGTTGATTCTGTACATCCGAAACGTTGAGCAAACTGATCACTCCACGTCCGTCTACTTTCTCGAGCAGGTCTTCAATGTCAAAAGATTTTTCGCCAAATATTTTATTCACTCCCTGCTGTTCTATGGCCACAATCTTTCGCAAGATGGTAGAAGCTGTAGCTCCTGAAATTTTTCCATAACTCTCTTTTATTTCCTTGGCTCCTTCTCCTTCCGAGAGATAGTTGAGCACTTTCTTCAAATCATTAAGGTCTACAATCGGCAATTGTTTGTCATCGGCATACTTGAATAAAATCATGAGCACACTACTCTGTACATCATTCAACTCGAGTACTTTGCTGAGCAACACCGGGCCAAATTCGGTAACTGTTGCTCTCATTTGCGCGCCGAGCTTTCCGCTCAACGAATAAATTTCTACCGGAAAACCCGAAGGCGTAAATTTTATATTGAGTGCTTTTGCTCGCTCACTCAGTTGATCACTAACTTTGCCTTCTTGTGCCATGCCGGTGATGTCGCCTTTCATGTCGGGCATAAACACAGGTACGCCCGCTGCCGAAAGTTGCTCAGCCATTAACTGAAGTGTTCTTGTTTTTCCGGAGCCTGTTGCACCGGTTACCAGTCCATGGCGGTTCATCATGCGCAGCGGCAAGTTCACTTTCGCATCGGGTAGAATTTCGTTCTCATAAACTCCGGCTCCCAGGTAAATAGAAGATCCATTGAAACTATACGATGTATTGACTGCAGCTACAAATTTTTCCTTTGGCATTTTTCGTAAATTGATGATCCAAAGTTAAACCCGGATTCTTGATCTACAAGAATGATTTATATGATTCCCTTTATTTAAAATCAAAACGCTATGCAAGAATTTATGTTACTCGTTCGCAATGAAGGTGAGCGACTCGCGGCGTTGACGTCAGAGAAGCGCCTGGAGTTTGTAAAGAAATGTGAAGTGTATATTAGTGATTTAAAGAAAAAAGGAAAACTGATTGCTGCTCAACCCTTAATCCGTGAAGGGAAAATTATTTCCGGCACACCTGCAGCCTGGAAAGAAGACAATGTCAATGAAAAAAAAGAAATTCAAGTAGGATACTATCACATCCTGGCCGAAAACATTGATGATGCTATTGCCATAGCGAAAGGCAATCCTGAATTTGAATACACACCAACCGCGAAAGTGGAAGTGCGGCCCATCAAAGCGCAAGAAGAGAAAACGGGATTCGTTTATCCGAAATAATAAAGGCGCAACCAATAAGTGGAATTGTTAATTCTAAAAAAACTGCCGTAATTACTTTTAATTAAAAACTAACATTATGATTATTTACGGAACAAGAGGCACCAACGGAAAGGCCGTAATTGTAAACAGTACATGCTCTGCTTGTAATACAACTGGTCCATTTATTTTTCAAACCGCTGTTCGATACTTTCACGTTTTTTGGATACCACTTTTTCCGTTTAATAAAATTGGTGTAGCTCAATGTCAGCATTGTAAAAAAGTATACGACAAAAATTCTTTTGATTCTTCAATGCAATCAACTTTGACTCAGTTGAAACAGAATCAGAAATATTCGATTTTTCACTTCAGCGGGTTAGTACTTATTGCCGGAATAGTAGTTTGGAGCATGTTACCCGAATCAGAAAAAACCAAACAAGAAAGAGCATTGAACCAGGCTCGACAAGAAAAAATGTTTCAATCCAAGCTAGACACGCCAAAAATAAACGACATTTTCTTTGCCAAAGTTGGCGATACCACTATCAATGGAAAAGACTATCGTAGAAGTCTTGCGCTGAGGGTTACCAGAACAACTAACGATTCGGTTTATTTTGAATTAAGTAATTTCATGAAGATTGATAAAAAATTAAGTGGCAACGCCTTTGCATCAATGCCATTAAAGGATAATGCTTTTTCTCCCGAAAACATTTATTCAAGCTCAATCAGAGAGCCCAAGGACAAAATTTCAAAAAAATTAATATTGAACAACTTGGCTATTTACTCAATCGACAGAAAATAAAGCAGCTCTCCACAAACTGTTTACCATAGCGAGACACAGGTAAAATAGAATTGCAAAGACACATTTGATAGATTCCGGAACTACATTCAGGCAAGGAACGGGCGAAAGGTTTTTTTTAGTACTTTAGTTCAAACATGTTTCAACAATTCTACGAGCCTCATCCTGCTTTAAAAGGATTCGTAAACAACATCATGATCCATGATGTGAGGTTCGCAAAAACTGAAACCTTACCCACGTTCTCCATCCCGCCACTTCCCGAGCATTGTTTGTTCTTCTATGTAAGAGATCGTTCGAATGTTGAATGCCTGGCCACCAATAACAAAGAAACACTTTCTCCAGCTCTTATCACCGGACCCAATACCAACAGGCACCTCATTACTCCTGGCCACCATCATTTAATGATCAAGGTAGGATTTCAACCGGGAGGATTGTATCGTTTTTTAGGAATACCGATGAGTGAGCTTTCGTGCAAAGATGAATTTGATGCCGTGGATTTACTTGGAAGTAAAATGAACGAAGTCAACGATCAGTTATGGGAGGCAGATTCATACGATAAAATGAAAATGATCATTGAATGTTTTCTACTTAAGCGAGTTGACCGATTAAAACAAACTATCCCTATTGATAAAGTACTTCCCTTGCTGATTAAAGAACGCGGACTAATTAAAATAGATCAGTTGGCATCTCAAGCTTGTTTAAGTAATCGACAGTTTGAAAGAGTGTTTCAACAGCGAATCGGGCTACCACCAAAATATTTCTCCCGTTTGGTACGATTTTCACGAGCATGGATTATGAAAGAACAAAGCCCTGACATTCGATGGATAGATATTGCAAATGAATGCGGGTATTTTGATCAGATGCACCTCATCCGTGATTTCCGTGAATTTGCCGGAGTCAATCCATCTGAAATTGAATCAGAGTTGTTGGCCTCACAGATCAAATTTTTCAATCGACTCTTTTTCTAAGATGTCGTTTTTGTACTAGGCATTCTACTTCCCTTTGAGAGTTCTTTACGAAAAAATAATTAGCTATGAACAAAATCATGATGACCGCCATTTTCTTTTTTATCACCGGACTGACGTTAGCGCAAAATCGAACTAAAGATGAATCGGGTATTAATAGTGCCGTTGATGCGATGATCTACAGCTGGAATCATCACAATTATGATGATCTAAAAAACTACGCAACGGAAGACACCGATTGGGTGAATGCAGTAGGGATGTGGTGGAAAGGACGAAAGGAATCGCAGTATGCACATCAGATCTTTCATGATACTATGTTTAAAGAGGGCACATGTGAAAAACAATCGGTAACCATTCGCTTTATTACAAAAGATGTAGCCATCGCCCACATTTACTGGCATTTTGGTGGTAACGTCGTAGATCCTTCCGGAAGAAAACTAGAGCCTGTTGATTGCATTGCCACGGTTGTGTATGTAAATCAAAAAGGAAAATGGTTAATGGAGGCAGGGGAAAACCTTCCTATTATACCGGAAGTGCAGCAGGATGATCCCATTAAAAGAATGCCGAAGAATTAATTATATAGCTAAAGCTTAATAATTTTCCCAGTCACGTTTATCTTGCCTTGATCGGCAATCTGGTAAAAGTAAAACCCGGAAGCTAAATCGCTTATATCAATCGACTCGATCACTAACTCAAGCGTCTTGACCATAAGTGCTCTACCAAAGCAATCTAAAATACGTACTTGTAATCCACCTCCTTCTGAAAGAATATTCAGATAGTTTTCAGTTGTCACAGGATTAGGATATATGATTGCTTTTCCTTTTTCTTCTATTGGCACTTCGCTGACATCAGACAATAGATTTGCTCCATTCTTAAATATAAGTTCAGCTTGATAAACCATTACGCCTGCAACGAGGTCGGTGTCATAGAGGGAGAACTGAAGTAACTCACTTGGCTGATAAGTTTTGTAAATAGTTTTTATCCCTCCACCTGTTTTATAAATGATTAAGTGATCAACACTGTACCATGAGCTCAGCGAAATCGTCACCTTCACTTGCGTGGCGCTGAATCTTTCAGCTGCGAATAAATTGAAGTAACACAAAGCCCCTTGCTGTTCGTAGTTAATCGTTTCGCTTTTTAGTCCGCTGACGCCATTCCAAGCTGGAGAAACGGTGAAATATTCGTCGGAAGTTTTAGGCAACACCACCAATGTGCTTGAGGTGCTGTCAATTTCCTGAAGGAATTGATTTCCCATTTTGTACAAGTAATAGCCAGTAGCTCCATTTATTTTGTTCCACGTAAGGCCGATGCTATCGGCACAATTAAAAGCGGTTGTGATTTGCACCTTGGGCGATATTAAAAATTCATCGGAGATGAATTCGCGGTTTCCAATTTTCATTTTCAATCTGCCATGAGCGAGGGTGTCTGGACTTGTCCAGTAAAAATAATTTTTAAGATCAATTCCAGCTCGAATTAATTGCCAGTTCCCCTGGTTGAGTTGAAGGTATAAATCGCCAATCTGATTTGGCAAAGATTGCCACACTAGTAACGTCTTCTTCTTCGTCTCAACGATATCTGACGCTACGGGAAAATCCCATTGAAAAACGGTTGTGTCTCTAAGCCAATAGGCAAACGCAACACGCTGTGTTGATCCGTTGAGGTTGTCAGATTTTAAATTCAATTGATAAGTGCCTGGAGCAGGATCGTAGAGAGAGATGTATTCTACGTTATTAAGATGATCGGCTTTTCTTTTTGCAGGAGCAGTGAGCGAATCAGTATTAGGATAATTACTCAAAACCCACGGCAATGTTTTGGTTGTGCCGTCATCTATCCAACTGTCAATATCATTTACTAAGACACTATTGCTATTCACAACAGATGGCGGATCATTCCATGCAATAGCAATTTTAATTTCTTTGGTGGCGACAGGTACAACAATCGGAATGGTTAAGTGGTCATTACTATTGAGCGTGGCTGTTGTCAATTGATTCGATTCAATGATTTTTAAGGCATTAAGAGCATTTGCACTTCCATAACCATAATAATAATCAATACCTGCTGTGCCAAGATCATCGGCAGAGGCTATAAGGATCGCCTTGATCATAGAAGCTTCTGGGGTTGTATTGTTTATGGATTGATATTGCTCTTGTAAAAGCGCGCTTATTCCTGAAACAAGTGCCGCTGCTTCAGAAGTACCTCCTTGTCCGTAGGCCGTAAGTTCTGGTTTTACTCGGCCATCAAATGCAGGACCACGCGAATTGAGTGCATTTAATTTTAAAGTTGAGTCAACGGCATTTACGATCAATACATTTTTTGCTTGTTTGAAATTTCCTGAAAGATTAGCAAATGGCATATTTTGATAGATGCCTGTAGTCGGTGACGATGTACCCAAGTTACCTACTGAGAATATATGAAGTAGATTAGGGTTTTGATACACTTGCTGATCGTAAGCGAAAGCTTCATTGCCATAATAATTTTCAATCCCCACTCCGTAGCTGTGGTTTTGCAGATGAATATTATTTGAAATAAATATACTGCTGAAATCAGGAAAAAGATTCGTGTAATCCGAAGACGTGAAGTGAGCTTTTGAAATTACACCGAGAGCCTGATAGGAGGAATTGCCACCTCCTCCAATCAATGTTGCCATGGTTGTGGCGTGCTCTGACGTAGATGAAGGCGAAACAGAAGTGGTAAAACTTCGATTGAGTAAATCAATATTGTTAGTATCAAAACTCAATTCTTTGATTGAAACATTTTGGTTAACTCCATTCAATGAAGGAAAAAATTTGCGAGCACTGGTTATACGATTGAAAGATGGATTCACAAAATCGAGAACAGCTTCTTCAACAGCTGGCCTATGACTATCGACAAACAAAATGTTTGAATCGGTTTTCATCTGCGAAAGAACATCGTCCTTCTGAACTGAAATCACAAAGCATCGCGAAGTGTGATGCAATCGATGGATGATAATTTTTCCTTTATACTTTTCTTTAAACAAGCTCGAGTCCTTAACGCTAACAGAAAAAAAAGACTGCGTTAATGGTTTGAACTCTTGATTCTGAAGGTGAGGGGAAAATTTGACCTGCGCAAAAACTGCTGCATGTACCATCCAAACAATGGTGATTTGGCTCTTTATGAACTTGCCTAAGGTTTTAGAAAATAATTTTATTTCCACAACCTTGAAATTTAAAAAAGAATCAATGTTTTATATCCAAGCGTGAAAAATAAAAGCATTTCCTATTTAAAATATTTTTATTTTAGATACAGTAACTTAAAACCTAAACAATTAAACATCAATGAAAAAAATTACAACTTTTCTGTCTATTCTGTTGGTTGGAGCTTTTTATTCATGTCAAAACAGCGAGAATGCAAACTCGCTTTCGGTGCCAGATGATGTTAGAAGTCAATTGATTAGTCTTGGTTTTGACGTTATCAACCACGTTCCTATTCAAGTTGATAATGGTTATCTAGTAGAAGGAGATATTTATCTCACTCCTTCGGATCTTGCTTCTATGAAGCCAAAAGAAAGAATACCTGTTGCCGAACAGTATTCAACAAATAATTTGGTAAAAAGCTTACCTAGAACTGTTACAGTTTACATTCCCACAAGTTCATTTAGTGCATCTTATGTTTCTGCATTAGACGTAGCGATCGCTCGCTACAATGCCGAAAACTTGCAAATTCATTTTACACGTGTTACAACAAGTTCTGCGAACATGGTTTTCAAAAGATTGTCAAGGTCATTAGAAAGACAAGGTGTATTAGGCTCATCCGGTTTTCCATCTTCTTCTGGAGCTCCTTACGGCACTATTCAAATGAGTGGCATCCTTGTTTCTACTTATGGCCTGTCAGTAAATGGAATTGCTACCATCATGGCACATGAGATGGGTCATTGTATTGGTTTCCGTCATACTGACTATTACAATAGAGCTATTAGTTGTGGTGGCTCAACTTCCAATGAAGGAGCAGGCACTGATGGTGCCAACCTTATCCCTGGCACACCTTCAACTGCGACGCTAGCAGCGAAGTCATGGATGTTAGCTTGTACTGATGGTGGAGACAGACCTTTCAACACCGATGACAAAACTGCTCTGAACTTTCTTTATTAAATAAATACACTTACAAATAAAAAACCCCGACAAGTCGGGGTTTTTATTTTAAGGGAGTTTGTTGCAATCAACCTTTATACGCAATCCTATAAATTACATTCGCTTGATCATCACTTACTAGTAAGGAACCATCAGGTAACTGTAATACGTCTACTGGTCTGCCCCACACTTTTTGTGTAGCATCATCCATCCAACCTGAAGCAAACACGCTGTGGCCAGTAACTTTACTGTTGGCATCAACCTTTACGAGCGTGAGATTGTATCCAATTTTTTTGCTGCGATTCCATGAGCCGTGTTCAGCCACGATAATTTGTCCGCTGTAGTCTGCCGGAAACATTTTGCCTGTATAAAATTTCAAACCCAGTGGAGCTACGTGTGGGCCTAACTTATCGGCAGGCTGAACAAAATCGGTGCAAGCACGCTTGTCGCCAAATTCAGGATCTTTGACGGAGCCTTCATGACAATAGGGATATCCAAAATGAAGTCCTTCTTTAGGAGCGATGTTCAATTCACAAGAAGGGACATCATCGCCTAACATATCGCGACCATTGTCGGTGAACCACATTTGTTTTGTAGTTGGATGCCAAGTGAAGCCAACGGAATTTCTAACACCGTTAGCAAACACTTCACGGCCTGTGCCGTCGGCATTTATCCGTGTGATGCTGGCATAAACTGGATCTTTTGATTCGCAGATGTTGCAGGGGGCGCCAACTGGAACATAAAGTTTTCCATCGGGGCCAAAAGCAATGTATTTCCATCCATGGTGCGCATCGGTAGGATACTTGTCATAAATGATTTGCGAGGTACCCGGATTGTCGAGTTTACTTTCAATTCCAGCAAACTTGTGGATGCGACTTACTTCAGCCACATATAAATTTCCGTCTTTGAAGGCAACACCATTCGGCATGTTCAACCCTTTTGCAATCGTCCACTTTTTATCCGCCTTGCCATCGCCGTCCGTATCTTTTATTGCATAAACTTTATCCTCATCCTTATTGCCAACGAAAATAGTTCCGTTAGAACTAATCGCCATCGATCGTGCATTGTCCACCTCGGCAAAAACACTAATCGAAAATCCTTTGGGTAATTTTATTTTATCCAGCGGTAAAGCAGCACTTGCTTCGGTAATGGCCGCCGTAGAATTATCTGTCGAGTTATTGTTGTTTGTATCACGAGTTGATTGTGAACAACAAAAAGCCACTGTAGCAATAACGGAAATGCGTATTATTCTGAAATTCATAATTATCCTTTTTTGTAAAGGTAATTCTTGAATTCATCTCCAAACAAAAATTATTTATAAACTATTGATAATAGGCGTCTGACGGCTTTTTTCTTCCGCTATCAGCAACCAGACGTCTTCTTCATCGCAAGAAAGACTAAATCTCTACTTTTTCAATCGCTCTCACTGGAACGTGAAAGCCTCCGCGCAGTTCAACATAATTGCCTGCAACTTCAATAAAATTAGAAGTGACTTCCGCTCTTTTTCCATTCGCCAGGCGAACAATAACTCCAATCTCATCATGATCTTGATAGGTCTCCGCAGTTGCCGCCTTTAAATCATGCTTGCGAGCAGCTCTCTCCTCATCAGTCTTTAAAACATCCATCAAGGCAAAATGTTGTATGCTTACTTCCTCAACAGTCATGTGAATAAGTTTCTGAAAATCTTTTTCAATATTTTTTATTTGATCTCGAAACAAATCTCTGGCAGATTCTGTCAATTTATAATTTTTATGAATGTAATCCACCGTAGCTCGCTCTACAGCAGTATACGAATCGTTGCTGGCTATCAATGCTAGAAGTACTTCTGCATCGTTTTTTGAAATTCGTCCATCGCGGGCACCTGCTACGGCTTCATCGGCTACCTCAATTAAACGACGATTTAGTTTCTTACTATCTATTTGTTTATTGCTGTTCATAGTAAATCACGGTTTTCAGCTTCCGGCTCCGTATGCTAGTTATAAAAGGATAAAACAAAAATTACTGAAATGAGTCATGTAGGCACATGAGCTAAGTCATATTATCTTTAACTTTGCCGCCATTTTAATTATGATCTCGGTTTCCAACATCTCCTATTTTATTGGCGGACGGGCGCTTTACGAAAATGCGTCCATGTTTATTCGCCCCAACGACAAAATCGGCCTTATCGGGCTGAACGGCAGAGGAAAGTCTACTTTATTGAAAATTCTCAATGGCGAGCTCACTGTTAACGAAGGTTCTATAAGTAAATCAAAGGATTGCACCATTGGCTTTTTGAATCAGGACCTCCTCTCCTATCAGACTGACGATGCCATTCTCACTGTGGCGATGGAAGCTTTTAAAGAAGCTGTAGAGACACAACGTCAAATAGAAAAAATACTTCATAAGCTTGAGACTGAGTATAGTGATGATTTAGTTGATAAGCTTACTCACCTTCAGGAAAAATTCGAGCACCTCGATGGTTACACCATGCAGGCCAAAGCGGAAGAAATTTTAGAAGGAATTGGTTTCTCAACAAAAGATCTGCACCGACCACTTCGGGAGTTTTCCGGAGGCTGGCGCATGCGCGTAATGCTTGCGAAACTCTTGCTTGAAAAACCTTCTTGCCTGATGTTGGATGAGCCCACCAACCACTTGGATCTTCCCTCTATCGAGTGGGTAGAAAACTATTTGCGTAATTATGAAGGTGCTGTAATCATCGTGTCGCACGATCGCACTTTTTTGGATAACGTCATCACCAAGACAGTCGATGTGACCAATCAACAATTCGTGACCTACGAAGGAAATTATTCTTTCTATCTGCAAGAAAAAGAAATGCGCGAAGAGATTCAGCAGGGGGCTTATGAAAATCAACAAGCAAAAATCCGGCAGACCGAGCGATTCATTGAGCGCTTTCGCGCTAAGGCGACAAAGTCGAAGCAAGTGCAGTCAAGGGTGAAAGCCTTGGATCGGATGGAAAAGATTGAAGAAGTGGTGAGTGACGTAGCCGAAGTCAATTTCCGGTTTACCTTCAAACAAACTTCAGGTCGACATGTTGTTGTTCTCAAAGATATTTCAAAGTCATACGGCTCACTTGATATTTTGAAACACTCTAATGCAACTATTGAGCGTGGAGATAAAATTGCGTTGATAGGCGCTAATGGAAAAGGGAAATCCACTCTGCTTAGAATTCTTGCCAACACCGAACCGGTGGAAGGAGAGCGAACGATTGGTTACAATGTGATATATGGTTTTTTTGCCCAGCATCAATTGGAATCCTTGCATGTCGATAACGAAATATTGGAAGAATTGAAACAAGCCGGGAGCGGAAAAACGGAACAAGAACTTCGCAATGTGCTCGGTTGTTTTTTATTTTCAGATGACGACGTGTTCAAAAAAATCAAAGTACTTTCCGGGGGAGAAAAATCGCGCGTGGCTTTGGCGAAGACATTAATCTCTGAAGCAAATTTTTTACTCTTAGATGAACCTACCAATCACCTGGATTTTATTTCGGAGAATATTTTGATCCAGGCGCTGCAACAATACCAAGGTAGTTTTGTAACGGTGAGTCACAATCGACACTTTGTAAGTCAGATCGCCAACAAAATCTGGTACATCGAAAACCATCAACTGAAAGAATATCCGGGAACGTATGAAGAATACGAATACTGGCGAAAGAAAAACGAAGCCAGCAAACCTACAGTGGCTCACATAGTCAAAAAAGAAGCTCCAAAAAAAGAACCCAAGCCTGTTGCCGTTGAAAGTCAGAATAAGCTTAACGCCTTGAACAAGGATCTCACAAAGGTTGAAGCAACAATCCAAAAGTTAGCTAAAGAAAAAGAAGCAATCGAAGCGGAGCTTTCAAAACAAGAAGTGTATTCCAATCCTGAGCGACTGCAAGAAGCTCAACAGAAATTTGAAAAGGTTGACTCGCAGCTGGAAGAAGAAAACAAAAAGTGGGAATCGATTGCTTTGGAGATCGAAGAGATTGAAGGGAAATAAATCATCGCCAACCCACTGACATCATCAGCTGCACGCGATTCATATCCTGAGTAACTTCATCATATGATGTCTGTGAGAAATCACATGCAGGACAATAGTAATACGGTTTCTTGTAAGTTATACTTTGAAACTTATAGCCAGCAACTATCGATAACTTCAAATTGTAATAGCTAACTCGATAACCAATTTGAGGATTGAGCATTCTTCCACCTCCTACGTTTGTAAAAGGGTCGAAAGAATAATATGAATAGGAACCGTCACGAACAAACCAGGGATGTGCCCAACCATAATTCACTTGAACGAATAGAGCGTTCTTATTTTTATCACCTACCAAATCCCAACTTGCCATTCCATACAATGGCAGAGTTTGCCAATTTTGATACGAATCAAATCCGATACCTATTCCAGCTCTGAATTTATTACCAATAGTAACACCTTGAACGGTCGTGACGCTAAAAGTAAATTCTTTTCCTTTGTCGCAATCATTGCAACCAACAAGCGTCCCTGTTTGAATATTAAAAAAATACTCTAACTGCTTTGATATCACTTCTTCTTTCAGTTTAGGCGTTGATTTAGAGATAGGAGTATATTGAACAGAGTCAGAATCATATTCCTGTGAGAAAGCAGTCGATACTCTTATCACAAGAATAAACAATGACAATAAAAATATTTGTTTCGTGATCATTGATTTGAAATATTGATTTTGCTCAGAAGCTTAACGTTCGTTAATGTTGAATAGTCATATTGATAAAGCCCATCAGTACCTATGACGATAGCAACATTCTCAAATGGTATGATGTCTGTTGCATTGATGCCAGGATAGTGAGCAAGTTGTCGTGAAGTGATATTATCCGGACTGCTTGCATCTAAAATTTTCAGGCCATCATTTCCATCGCAGATGAATAAAATATTTTTATCAATACCCAAGCCGTGCGGATTAGTCATTGAGTACTTCGTGTACAATTGTGGGCTTTTCAAATTCGTGATATCAATTAATTGAAGTTCGTTAGTCTCATTGTGACAGATATCGCCGTTGTAAAGTGTAACATAAGCATACTTTCCACTAACAACCACAGGGTCGCAACTGTAAATATGTTGGTATGTGCTTAGCAAAGCCGGCTGATCAGGAGAAGTGAGATCAAAAATGGACATGCCAGCCCGAGACCCCACAAAAAGATTTTCTCCACTGGGAAATAAAGTCTCTGGCCAGGTTAAAAGAGTTTGGTCAGCTTTCCGTTGAGGTTGCATAGGATTATTGATATCAACGACCGCCATTGTCGATCCATCGATCGCATAGAGAAAATTTTTAGATATCGTAAAGCGCGACATTGATCCGCTGACCCCAGTTGCTGGATTAGTGATCACCGCAGTGGTAGAAACGTTGGCAGCAATACTTTGAGGAACAGCTATCCCCATGTCATAATAAACTCCACCCCAATTTTGTAATTGACTTGGTGAACAATCATTCTCTTGTATCGAAACAGTCGACGTTTTCTCCCAAGTAGTAACAATTCCCTTGACAGGATCTGAATAAAAACCCATTGTGTTATAACTCTTAAAAAACCCTTCCAGCCTATTTACCTCTTTGATGTTGGCGATATCAGAAATATCAAACATGACCAAATCCACATAACTGTCGGCATATAAAATGTTTCCGAGAATGGAGAGATCATAATTGCCAGGAATATTTAAAAAACCAAGCGGCCTTGGAGATGAGGGATTCGAATCATCAAAAAGATGAATGCCTTTTCCTGTTTCGTTGACAAATAAATTTCCGTCCTTCAAATAAATTTTTCCAGGAGAGGATAAAGAAGTTGCTGCTTTCAAACCAGTTGCTGCTTTGATTTCTGCAGTAGTAGAATAAACCGGCTTGAAATAAACATAAGTAGATTTCACCGTGCATTTGTCGGAACAACCAAACATGCTCCATAAAACCAAAACTATAATTAGAGCTAAAATTATTTGTCTAATTGGGCTGTTGAGAGTCTTCATAATCTGTGTGTCTAAGTTCAAGAAGATAGACACTCGATTAATGGAGAAGGTTGGAAGTTGATCCCTAGATTCTAGAATCCTACTATCAATCAGTCTACCTAAAAATATATCTGAACCTAAACCCAACGTCCCAAACAAAAGGATTACCTGAAGAATTATAAGTTGGTTTTAAAACTGGACTGAACGAATAATGAAATCCCGGAACTATCGAAACACGATAGCGATCACCAAGCTTATAGCTTACCTCACTGCTCAGCAATCCTGAAAAATTCACGGAACGATAAGGAGAATCTTGGCCGGCACCCTGCGAATAGCTTTGCCGTTGTCCACTTGGATCACTCAGTGTATTGCGAAGAAAAAATTCCGTGGATACACCAGTATTAAGTTGCAATCCCATTTTTCGATCAATGAATAAATATCCTGCTTGCACTGGTACAGATACAAATTCATTCGCGCTGTTAATCGCATAGGGAGTTGTAACGCTTGATGCCGGACTATTATTAACAAGCGCAAAAGCAACCTGATCAAGGGATGTTGGTGAACTAATGTTGGATGTTGAATTAATCGATTGATTCAGATATTGGATACCCGACTGCAAGACAATCCGTTTCGCGACACGCACTCCCGCCAACATGCCATACGAATACGATGACCCAACAACAGACGAAGAATTGGAGCCAGAGTTCATTTGACTTGCTGAAAAACTACTATAGTTAGAATAAGAATTAATATTTGGATTATAGCTTCCTGCTGCTGCTGTCACTGATGCCCACACTTGTTCATGCACCGTTTTCTTTTCGTTGTGCACCATAAAGGCTCCCGGTATTGCTGGAAGAATACGGATAATCTCAACCATTTTTGGTCCTTCATGAATTTCAGGGATTGGCAAAAGTTCAAGTTCACCAAGATCAACGAAAGCCATCGCATTTTGATTTTGATCTTGATAAGAGCTGAAGTTTTTATTTTCAGTTATTTCATTACCAATCACTATTGATTGATTTAAATCCTGGCTTGTTGATTTTTTAATTAAGTTCTTGTCATTTTTTATGGCCGCTGAAGTTTTAGAATTGATTTTGGAGACATTCAAACCTAAGCCTGATGTTGATTTCGGAGAAGTTATTTCATTTACTGACTCTGTCCTTTCATTCCCTTGACTCAAATTGCCTTTATCCGACAATGCAGAATTTGCTTTACGATCTTCCTTATTAACAATGTCTTTTTCCTTTCCAACAGATGGTAGTGCGTTTTCTAAAGTTTTATTTTGCGCGATTTGACCTCTGTTATCGTTCCATCGATAAATTCCTAATGAACCTATCAGCAAAGCAAACAATACAGAGGCCGCAGCTATACGTTGATAAAACACGATTCTTTTTTTCATCGTCTCACCTTCGGCTGCGGCTAAGTCGCGATTAATATTTACCCATACCGAATCGGAAGGCGATAATTCGGTGCCTTCAAAAGCTTCCTTCCAACTTTGTTCAAACTTTCCCATACTTCACTTTCACTGTTTCTAATTTTGCCCGCAACAAACTTTTTGCGCGATTGTACTGAGACTTTGAAGTACCTTCACTTATCCCAAGCATCTCAGCTATTTCCTTGTGTCCAAAGCCTTCAATCGCAAATAAATTAAATACTACTCGGCAGCCGTCTGGAAGTTCTTGCACAATGGCAATCAATTCTGATAAATGAAAATCGGAAAGACTTATCTTTTCATCTTCACGTAAGCCAGCATCTTCCACGTCCACCATGGGTAATAAGTAAAGCTTTTGTCGTTGATGATTTAAAGCCGTGTTGATCATAATTCTGGTCATCCAAGTATCGAGTTTAGACTCATACCGAAATGTTTTCAGGCTATTAAAAATCTTCATGAAACCCTCTTGTAAGATATCTTCCGCTTCGGGCATACTCTTAGCATAGCGTGAGCAGACGGCCATCAGCCTGCGGCAGTGGCGTTCGTACAATACCCTCTGTGCAGTTCGTTCGCCTTTGGCGCACCCGCTTATCAGCTCTTTTTCGCCGAGCATGCTCCTTATATTGCTGTTTGACACGTTCACAAAACGAAAGGTTGGAATGCCAATTGCTTTAAATTATTCTTTTAGCTTTGAATATCAATGTTTCTCACAATGAAGGTAAACTTTAAATATCTCTGTATTGTTGCGATTGTTCAGGCGATTCCTAATAATCTCTTCGCTCAAAAAGAACTTTCCTTCTCCGACAAAATTTACGAACAACAGATAAAGACTGTTCAACTCTACCCCAACCTAGGTGGCACAACGGATTTTCTTCAGCCATCGTCTGCTTCAATTCAACAGCAAAACTTACTGCTTGAATTTGATGATTTACAAGACCAGCGAAGTAATTATTATGCGAAACTTATCCATTGCAACTACGACTGGACCAAGTCGCAACTGATGGATCTTGATTTTATGGATAACTACAATGAGTATCCTTTCACTCTCTATCAACTTTCTAGTAACACTCATGTTCGATACATTCATTACCAGTTTCAAGTACCGGCGGTGAAGCTTCCGGGTAATTATCTTTTAGTTGTATATCGTGACGACATGAACAGTCTTATCCTTACAAGAAGAATGATGATTTATCAAAATCAAATTGGCTTGACAAAAGATGATCAGTTTCTTGGCGCAGGCACACTTAACCGCGAGATGCAACAATTCAACTTTATTCTTGACTATGGTGATATTCAAATTTTGAATCCGATGGAGACGGTGCATGTGAACATGCGGCAAAATCAACGATGGGATAATGCAAAATTCAATCTTCAACCCAGCTTCTTGCGCGATGACCAAAGTGAACTCGAATATAAATCACTAGATGATAGCCGGCAATTTAGTGGTGGCAATGAGTTTCGTTTTGCCGACTTTCGATCGCTTACATATCCCGGTCAAAATACGGGGCGGATTAATAAATCGGCCAGACCTTATGAACTTTATTTAGCCGTTGATGCACCTCGTGGTGAAGGCGCTTATGCACAGTACAAAGACCTTGACGGAAATTATATTATTGACAACACTGACTATGGCGAACCCGCCATCACTGGAAATTATTTATACGTGAATTTCGCACTGAAATCAGAAATACAGTACGATGGAGACGTTTACGTCATTGGGAAGTTCAACGATTACCAGCGAACCGACGAAAACAAAATGCATTACAATACCTCAACTCATGTTTATGAATCGCAACAATTCATAAAGCAAGGTTGGTATGATTACCAATATTTGGTTGATTCAAAAAATAATTCACCTCTTATTATTGAAGGATCTCACTACGAAACAGAAAATGTTTATGAGATCACAATCTACAACAGGCCATTCAAACCAAATGCAGACCTATTGATCGGATATTATTTGATTCCGGTAAATCCAAGATAATTGATTCTCTATTTTTGAATATTCAATTTTTGATTGAGAGGTGGTAGTTCGCCGTTAAGAACATTTTTAAGTTTAACCATTTGAGCATCGAGCTCTTTCGACAGTTCTGCAAATACTTTGTAAACACCAGCCGTTGGTTTTGCGTCACCAGTCTCTAAGCTTCTCCTTACGGCAGAAATTCTATTCCCCAGCTTTATCGGAAA
>DASYTA010000452.1:0-4286 GCA_036002745.1 Cyclobacteriaceae bacterium
CCGTGAAATTTTTCCAATGGTCTTCTTCATAAGGATCGCCTCCAGTGAAAACCAAATTGGGCCGAAAGCGGTTCATCGGCACTGGTTTTTCTAATCTTGTATTGAGGTCTGTCAGAGATTGCGCTCCTATTAATAATAAAGGATATGCATCGGCCAGGCTAACATGTTCGTGATTGATTTGATAACGCTCGTCCACAAGCCTTGAATTAGTTTCCGGAAAGCAAACGAGTTTGCATTTCATGCCCAATCGATTCGAGAACCAATTGCTATAATGCGGATCCACTTCAAACACTTCCACCTGATCATCCCAGATGACCGCTTTAATCGGCTTAGGAATGAATGATTGGTTGTACGATAAGCTTATAGAGTCCTTCCCGAATGTTATTTTAAATTTCGATTGAAAAAACCAACGACTTTGAATTTGCAATTTGAAGAGCGCCATCTTATGATGAATCCGCTGTGTCATGAAATTATTATCGCTGTCGATGAGCATCCAGCGCCTATCAAACTCCAGACCTTTTTCAAAAACTTTTGCTGATTTCACGCGAATACCACCTAATGATTTGATAGGGTAAATCCAGATTTCACTCAACCGAAGACCTGACATTGGGAACTTTTATCTAATAATTTGCGCTAACTTAGTCAGGAAAAATTCTCTAAAAAAATGTCGAATGCTTCAGCGCTTTGGTACTTTGAAAGTGTAAACCTTTATGATATACTCTGCCCGCACAAAGTGAAGGCGATGGCCGATCGCCATAGTTTTAATTATTTTAAGAAAGACCAGTTCATTTATTTCCCTGATGAACCGGCTCAATATATCTACATGATTGCGGAAGGTCGTGTGCGCATTGGCAACTATCTTGATGACGGAAAGGAAGTGGTGACAGCCATCCTCGGCATGGGTGAGATTTTTGGCGAACTGGCACTTGCAGGAGAAGAAAAACGAAGAGACTTTGCTCAAGCCATGGACGATAAAACTACGGTGTGTCCATTAAGTATTGATGAATTAAAGCAGTTGATGTACGGAAATCAGGAGTTGAGTTTTAAAATGCTTAAGCTTGTTGGACTTCGTTTGATGAAGCTGGAGCGTAAACTGGAATTATTGGTGTTTAAAGATGCACGTACGCGCATCATTGAATTCATCAAAGACTCGGCAACATGGAAAGGGAAGAAGGTAGGCTATGAAACGCTTGTGCCCACCAAACTTACTCATAAAGATATTGCGGCTCTCACGGGTACCAGTCGTCAGACGGTGACGACCATTCTTAACGAACTAAAAGAAAAAAATCTGATCAACTTCGATCGCAAGAAAATTCTTGTACGAGATCTGGCTAATTTGAAATGAGAAGGCATCGGGCACCTTTGAGGAGTCCGACGCCTTCACTATTCAATCACCTACTTAACAATTACTCTTCAATCAACACACCCATTTTGCCCATTTGATAGTCGCGCATAGCTTCTAAGATTTGAGTTTGCGTATTCATTACAAATGGTCCGTGAGAAACTACTTCTTCATTCAAAGGTAGACCACTTAATAAAAGAACGCGCGTATTTTGCGTTGCTTCAAGGTTGATTCCGTCACCATCATTTTTAAAATGAACGAGATGTAATCCATCAACCAAACCAAAACCATCTACTTTCAATTGTCCATCAAGCAAATAGATAAACGCATTATGCTCCGCTGGAAGGGGGATAGAAATTTCTCCGCCTTCTTGAAACACTAACGTTGCTGCATTTACAATAGCTTGTGATGGAACTGGACCTTTGATTCCTAAAAGTTCTCCAGAGAAAACATTGACTTTCACTTTTCCATCTTCGCTGACTGTTGAAGGCACATCTTCTGCTTTCACTGGAAAGTAAGAAGGAACATCCATCTTGTTTTTAGCAGGAGAGTTAATCCACAATTGAATAATTTCCTGACGTCCGCCAATTTCATAAATGTCATCCGGTGGACGCTCGCTGTGAATAATCCCCATCCCTGCGTTCATCCACTGTGCACCACCGGCATACACGGTACTGTTATGTCCGCGGCTATCGCGATGATGAACGCCTCCCTGAAAAATAAAAGTGACAGGCGAAAATCCGCGATGAGGATGAGGTCCAACGCCGGCATGATCCGGTTTCACATGTGCGGGTGCTTTGATGTTGGCATGATGCAACAATAAAAACGGATCGATTTGCTCTACTTTATGTGTGGGCAATGGCTGACGAATCGGCATTCCGCCCATGTCAACTTGCTCGGCATATAATAATCTGGCTACAGTTCTGTTTTTCATAAATATATTTCGAACTCCTTGTTCGAATTTTTTAATCTTACTTTTTAATCTAACATCGGTACGTCCATCAACAACAATTCCGCATCGCTATCGGCAGTAATTTGAAACTTATCAATATCCCAAATGCCGAAGCCATCTCGTTTGTTGAGTTTCTGGCCGTTGATCGTGACATCGCCATCGATGACAAAAGCATAAACGCCATTTTCTTTTCTGCTTACGGAGTAATCCGTTTGAAATCCTTTCTTCAGGCTGCCTAAGTAAAATTTTGCATCCTGGTTAATCCAAACGCCTTCACTTTCTTTTTCAGGTGAAACAATAAGCTGAAGTTTATTCTCACGTTTTGCCGGATCAAAATTTTTTTGACCGTAATGAGGTTTAATATTTCTCACTTTTGGAAAAACCCAGATCTGCAAGAAGTTTACTTTTTTGTCTTTGTTCTTGTTATACTCCGAATGCTGAATGCCTGTGCCGGCACTCATGATCTGCACATCGTTTTGTTTGATCACGGCTGTGTTGCCCATGCTGTCGCGGTGCTCTAAGTCACCTACCAACGGAATGGAAATGATCTCCATATTATCATGAGGGTGTGTGCCGAAGCCCATGCCGCCATCTACGAAATCATCGTTGAGCACTCGAAGTGCACCAAAATGAACCCGTGCAGGATCGTAATAATGAGCGAAACTGAAGGTATGGTTAGTATCAAGCCAGCCGTGGTTAGCATGACCGCGGGTGCTGGCTTTGTGTATTACTGAATTCATAAATGTTCTGTTTTTAAGGTTAATTGTAAAAATACATGTTTAAACATGCATTTGTCTTAACTACAAAGGTTCAGGCCGGAAAGTTCACCGAATAGCTTACAAAACGGTGCAATTAAGTTAGAAAAATTTCTACCTTTCATTGGATGGAAAAACCAACGGATCTTCTGTTTAAAGTCATTCAATCGGTGGTTCCTGTCAGCGAAGAGGAACTGGAAGAGTTTGCTGCGTCCTTTCAATTGCATACACTTAAAACAGACCACTACTTTGCCAAAGAGGGCGAGCCTTGCCTTCGTATTGGTTTCATTATAAAAGGAATGATCAGGCATTTCTATATCAATGATGATACGGAAACTACCCGGTGGGTGAGTCTGGAAGGTGAGTTCATCACCGCGTTGGGAAGTTTTATTTTGCAAAAACCTAGTAACCATTATTTACAAGCGATTACTCCGACGGAAATCCTTGTTATTTCAAAATCTGATTTTGATCGGATTTATCAGACCAATAAAACCGTGCAACAACTTTGGCTGCGAATGATCGAAATGACCTGTCTTGGATTTGAAGACAGAGTCTACCAGCAACTCTCAGCTGACGCGGAAAAAAGATATTTGTACATGATGCGCGTGTGGCCGCAGATTATCAAAAACGTGCCACAGAAATATATAGCTTCCATGATGGGCATCAAGCCTGAAAGCCTCAGTCGCCTACGAGCAAAACTTGCTGAGCAGGGCATTTCTTAACATAGGTCATTTCTGAGGTAGCTCAAAGCGCTGAATTTTGATTAAAAATTCAAACGCAATGAAAAAAAGATTAATCCTTTTCGTTCTGCTCTTAGCAACTTCAGCCTCCACACTTTTAGCACAAGAGAAAACTCATGAAGCAGCTATGCTCTTTGGGCTGAATCAACCTTTGCTGCTCAGCGGATTTAACATTGAAGCAAATTATTTTACTAAGAAAATGTCGTTTGACTATTCGCACGGTGTTTCACTCGAATACCAGGGCAGCTCAGTTACCGGAGATATGAAAGCACAACATTTGGTTGCGCATCTTCCATACTCTACTGGTTTTGGGATCGGCTATCGATTTACTTCGTGGTTGAATCTTCGTGTTGAACCTAAGTGGCATCGCTTCGAGATTTATTATGAAGGTGAAGATCGAACACTTGCTAATCGTATTACCGCATACAATACTTTTACACTTGGCTTAGGCCTTTACGGAAAATGGCATCCGTTTGAGAAGAAAGAAAATTTCTTAA
>DASYTA010000453.1:0-4313 GCA_036002745.1 Cyclobacteriaceae bacterium
GCAGATGATCCAGGACATGGGGGTGCAAATGAATTTGCTCACCAAGAAAATCCCAATGAATGAATTGATCGATCGCGACTTTGTACCAGAAGTCATTGAGCCCGCTGCAATCGATGCAGCTAAAATTCCCAATTCAAAAAAATAATATTCGATAAATAGAGGTTATCGAAAAAGAGAATAACTTTGAATAATATTTCAATTCACTAAACCTAAACTCGAATTAAAATGGCAGAAGCAAAAGTTCTCAGCAACCAAGGACAAATCAAAGGCAACCAAGGCGTGATCCTGAAGAATCAGGATGTAATCAAATCCAATCAAAAGGTTATCGTTGAAAACCAGAAAGCCTTGAAGCAAAATCAGAATTCTATACTTTCCAACCAGAAGGCAATCATCAAAAATCAAACTTCGATTTTAAAAAATCAAAAGACACTTGAAACGATTGTAAAGAACCAGGAAGCTATCCTGAAATTGATTAAGAAGTAGTTTAAAGAAAAATAACATTTTAACCCGTACACAATTCTGAAGGTGTGCGGGTTTTTTATTGTTAAAAGATTGCAACTATATTCGTTCAGAATTATTCTATCAACCCAAAACTTATAACACTATGAAAAAATCAATTGCAACTCAGGCCTTGTTTATTTTAGGAACTTTAGTCTGTTCAGTTATTGTTACAAGCTGCGGCAGTAAGGCCAAGCAGGAACAGAGCGAAACTCAAGATATGAAACAAGATTCTACGCAGGTTGTTTATGCTTGCTCTATGCATCCGGAAGTAACAGGTAAAAAAGGAGACAAGTGCTCCAAGTGTGGAATGGACTTAGAAGAAGTTAAAAAATCTGACAGCACTGAACATCATCATTGATTGATAATATAATCAAGAATTAAATGGACCATCATCAACACTTTACAGATCAAGAAACCGCAAAATCAAGTAACGATGATGGTCTCTTTTATTGCCCGATGCTGTGTGAGGGCGATAAGAAATACAATGAACCGGGAAGGTGCCCTGTGTGTGGAATGCATTTAGTGCCTGTTAACAAATCTGCAGAACCTGTTGTAAAGCTTGCTCCGTTGCCATCGATAAAAAGAAAATCAAATGGTGCTGGACAATATTATTGCCCAATGCTCTGTGAAGGCGATAAGAAATATTCGAAGCCAGGAGACTGTCCTGTCTGCGGAATGCATTTGGTGAAAGAACAAAAGCTACAACCAAAAAGTACGGAGTACACTTGTCCCATGCATCCGGAAGTAGTCCGGCAAGCGCCGGGCAGTTGCCCTATCTGCGGAATGGATTTGGTGCCGCGCGTTGTTCAAAAAAATGATGATGGAGAAGACGAAGCCTACAAGGCGATGCTCAAACGGTTTTGGATCGCTACCGCTTTCACCGTTCCTATATTCATTATCGCGATGGGTGAAATGGTGGGATTTCATCTTTCGAAGATTGCAAGTGCAAATACCTGGGGTTGGATTCAGTTTATTCTCTCAACGCCAGTACTATTTTATTGCAGCGTTGATTTTTTCAAACGGGGTTACCGATCAATAATCAATCGATCCCCCAACATGTGGACACTCATTTCACTTGGCTCAGGTGCTGCTTATGTGTTCAGCGTTATTGCTTTGGTCGCACCAGATTTATTTCCTGATCAATTTAAAATGCACGGTGCTGTCCACTTATACTTTGAAGCAGCGGCAGTCATCCTAACACTTATTTTATTAGGGCAAGTTCTTGAATTGAAAGCCCATGGAAAAACGAACAATGCCATTCGTGCTTTACTGAATCTTGTTCCACCTCAAGCAACGTTGATCAGAAATGGAGTTGAACAAATAATTCCTTTGGAGCATGTACAGCTGCACGATATTCTAAAAATTAAACCTGGAGAGAAAATTCCTGTTGATGGTGAAGTATCAAAAGGCAATAGTTCAGTCGATGAGTCAATGATAACAGGTGAACCTATTCCGGTAGAAAAAAGAGAAGGCGATTCTGTAACCGGCGGAACTGTAAATGGAACTGGAAGTTTTGAAATGAAAGCGCTGAAAATTGGAAGCGATACTTTGCTTGCGCAAATCATTGAAATGGTGAACAAGGCCAGCCGCTCGAGAGCGCCTATTCAAAGTTTAGCAGATAAGATTTCAGGTTATTTTGTTCCTGTCGTTGTTGCTATCTCCATCATCACATTCATTGTATGGGCTGTGTGGGGTCCCGATCCCTCGTTGGTCTTTGCGTTCGCGAATGCAGTTACTGTACTCATCATCGCATGCCCTTGCGCATTGGGGCTGGCAACTCCCATGGCCATCATGGTAGGCACAGGTCGTGGAGCTACGTTCGGTGTACTTATTAAAGAGGCAAAGGTAATCGAAGAAATGAAACGCGTTAATGTATTGGTGATCGATAAAACAGGAACAATCACGGAAGGAAAACCAATGCTTCAATCGGTAAAGTCTTTTACTGATTCGATCAGCGAAAATGATGTATTACAGTTAGCGGCTTCACTTGAGTCGAGCAGTGAACATCCTCTGGCAGACGCCATCATGAAAGCAGCAAAAAATAAAAATCTTTCTTTGCGTGAGGTGAAAAATTTTGCGTCGATGACTGGTCATGGGATTAGCGGAACGATAGATTCAAAGAGAGTTTTTATTGGTAATATAAAAATGCTCGAGGCGCATGGATTGAATGTAGATGAGCAACACATGAAAGAAGTTGAAGGTCGACAATCCAAAGGTGAAACCGTAATGTTTTTAGTTATTGATAATAAACTCGCTGGCTATATCGGTGTAGCCGATCCGATAAAGAAGAATTCAAAAGTCGCAATCCACGAATTGCAAAAGCAAGGGTTGAAAGTGATCATGCTCACGGGCGATAATAAAATCACCGCTAACGGAGTAGCTGATGAATTAGATCTTGACGGATATGAAGCCGATTGCCTTCCCGCAGACAAACTCAACAAAATAAAAGAGCTGCAAGAAGAAGGGAACATTGTAGCTATGGCGGGTGATGGAATCAATGACGCCCCAGCTCTTGCACAAGCTAACGTAGGCATTGCAATGGGCACGGGTACGGACGCAGCAATTCAAAGTGCAGGCATTACTTTGGTGAAAGGCGATCTCACTGGAATTATTCGCGCCAGAAAATTAAGTATTGGCGTGATGAGCAACATCAAGCAAAATCTCTTCTTTGCTTTTTTCTATAATGCTATTGGAATCCCCATTGCAGCAGGTGTGTTATTTCCTTTCTTCGGTTTGCTGCTAAGCCCGATGCTTGCAGCACTCGCCATGAGTCTAAGTTCAGTTTCAGTTATTGGGAATAGTTTGAGGTTGAATTCGGTAAAAGTTTAGATTAAGCGTCCAATAATATCCTTATGGACAAACTAGCCTCGATCTGCAGTTAGTTTTGTCCTAAATTTATAGGCACAAATCTGATCTTTTTAACAATGCTCTTTGACCAGCTTTTTCTGATCCTCGTTAACGGAGGCATTGTTCTCGGAATTTTTGTAGTACTCCTAATCAACAACAAAGGCGCACGAAAAAGCAGGGCCAACATCTTTCTCTCTATACTGCTATTGGCTTTTACATTTAGCATGTTTCACATTCGATATGCTGGAAACGTGATGAATCATTTCTCTGTACGAGTATTCAATGCCGGGGATCCAACATTTCTACTCATTGCTCCGCTCCTCTCCTTCTATATTGACGAACTCACGGGTCGAAAAGTTAAATTTTCGATCAAAGCGATAGCGCACTTCATTCCCTTCCTCTTTATTATTTTCTGCTCAACTTCGTTCAACTCATTGGGAATCGATAATTCGTTCATTAAGATTTTCGTATTCCATCCAAATTTACCCATCATCATCTTTTGGCTGATTGTAGTCGTCCAATTCATTTGTTATCAAATTTACATTCAACGAAAGTGGCGGGACTATCAAACGCTGATGCAGCAAGAAGTTTCCAACACAGAGAACATCAACATTTCATGGGTTAAATTCTTTATGGCCGTCTTCATGATGATTGACATCTTCTTTCTCTTCGGGCTTTTTGTGATCATTCACCTTGACTATGTGATGTTGCTTTGGAAATTGGCAGGTATTGTGTTTGCGTTATCCGTATTTGCGCTGGGCTACAAGGGGATATTGCAGCGGGAAATATTTTACACTGATGAAATCAGGTCAGTCGATTCACCAACGCCCACTGCTTCAACAAAACCGGATCAGCAGCTTATTGACAAACTCTTAACCCATATTGTTCAAAAAAAATCATACCTCGACTCTGAATTAACGTTGAGCAGCTTGGCTAAAGACATCAACATGAGTCGAACTCAATTG
>DASYTA010000454.1:0-9856 GCA_036002745.1 Cyclobacteriaceae bacterium
TTTTCCTTGCAGGCTGCCTTTAAGCGAAGAGACCGTGCTCTTGAATACTTCAGTTTATTTAAGGCAGGAGCGATCGCGCTCAACAATTCCTTTCTGGTCGCAGAGGATTTACCTTCAGAAAAGAAAACAGAAGCCCGGAATATTTTGATGACCATGGTTGATAAGCTTATTTATCAACTCGAAAACCGAGTAGTAAATTATGCCTCCATGCAAATAGCCGTGGATAAGGTTTTAGAATTCATTAAGAACAATCGAGAAGGCCTTTCCAACCGAAACGTTCTTCGAATGATTCGTTACCTACGCGACGTCACCGAGGGTTCTACCTATTTGATTAGCCTTGTCAGGCACCGAACCATGCTCGGTCTGCAGTTTTACGCAGTCGTCTTCATTCTTATTTTCCCAATAGTACAGGCCCCTATAATATATAATCGATTAGGCGATTTGGTCGATTCATGGGTAATCTATTTACTATTGGCCATCGGAAGTTTAATCTTGGTGACCTTAAGTACTTTTCAACGAATGATCGAATATCCTTTTGATCCAAAAGGAATGGATAATATTCAGCTTCGAGATTTTGCGCTTGACATTTAAACCTAAGCGTGGCTTAACTTGTCTTTTTGTAGTTGAACACAGCCCAGCCATTCAATACGATGGCCATGATAATCACTACAATAAAATCCGGAAGGATGTCGCGGAAGCCGCTGCCCTTGAGCAACACCAAACGCATCACATTGATAATATAATTCACAGGATTAATCTTTGCGAGCACCTTCGCCCAATCCGGCATGCTGTCAATAGAGGTAAAGAGCCCGCCCATTAAAATAAAAATCATGATAAAGAAAAACTGAAGAAACATCGCTTCTTGTTGACTATTGCAAAACGTGGAAATGAGCAACCCAAAACCAAGCACCGCTAACAAGTAAACTGCTATGAAACAGTAGAGCACCAGTAAATTGCCCTGTGGCACAATGTCATAAACAAAATAAGCAAGAGCGAGACCAATAGTAAAAACGATCATCGCCAGAATCCAAAATGGAATTAATTTACCAAGAATAAAATCACGTTTAAGAATTGGTGTCACGTTGATTTGTTCGATGGTGCCAGATTCTTTCTCTTTTACAATGTTTAGTGCACATAGAAATCCACCAATCATAGTTACAAGAATTGCCAGGATACCGGGAATCAAAGCAATCTTATAATTGAGTTTTGGATTGAACCAATAGGAAGTAGTCAACTCGATTCCCTGATCAAGATTTGCGCCAGGCATAAATTCCGTTATAATATTTTTATTAGTCTCGGCAATAATACCGTTTAAGTAATTTCCACCCACCATTGCCTTGGTGCCATTGATCGCGTTGACCGCAATAAAAACTTTTCCGTTGTTTTCTCTTACTAGATTTCGCTCAAAGCCCTGTGGTATTTCAAGAATAAGGTCTGACTTATCTGTTTCCACCAGTTGATAAGCCTGTTTGTAAGATGAACTGTAATCCACCAACTTAAAATATCCGGAGCCAGTAATCTGCGTGAGCAATTTATGTGACAGGCTGCTGCGGTCATGATCGACGATGGCGAGGTTGATATTTTTCGTTTCATAATTGGCCGCCAATGGCAAGATCAAAAACTGAATAATCGGCATCATAAAAGAAATAGCCAGAATGGCTTTGTTTCTGAATATCTGCCTGAACTCCTTTTTTAATAAAACTTTAAGTGTGCTCATCACGCATTATTTCATGCCAATCTTATTTTGAATTTTTTCATACTCACTAAAAAGAAGAACAATCCCATTCCTCCGATGATCAGCGTTTCCATCCATATCGATTCGAAGCCAGCGCCTTTTATCATTACATCCTTTACAATAGTGTAGTACCATCGTGACGGTACAATGTTGGAAATGATTCTTAAGGCTAGCGGCATATTTTCGATAGGAAACATAAAACCGCTAAGCAACATGGTTGGCATCAACATACCTATTAGCGAAATAAACATGGCCGATTGTTGCGTGTCGGTGTTTGTGGAAATAAGAATACCCAATGAAAGACACGTGATGATAAAAAGTGTACTCACAGAAATCAATAAGAAAATATTTCCATTCACGGGAACGTCAAGCACGAAAACACTCAATGCAATAATTGTTAATAGATTAATTAATGAAAGAAGAAGATATGGAATAGCTTTAGAAATAATTACGAGTGCAGGTTGCATCGGCGACACCAACAAAATTTCCATCGTTCCCATTTCCTTTTCCTTTACAATGGCAACAGCAGTCATCAACACACAAACGAGCATGAGCACCATCGCCATTACTCCGGGAACAAAGTTGGGCGCACCAAGTAATTGTGGGTTGTAGAGCATTCGCACTTCGGGTACTATTCGATAAGGAACCAACTGCAGACTACCTTCCGATGCGAAGTCGAAGACAATCGAGGAAATATATCCGTAAATCGTGTTGGCCTGATTTACATCGGTGCCATCCGTAATGATTTGTAATTGTGTTTTGTTGCCGTGTTGCAAATCATGCTGAAAGTTGGCGGGAAACACAATCGCAGCTTTTATCCTTCCTTCCTTAAATTCTGATTCGATATCCGCTTTGTTCGCACTTACACGAGTCACATCAAAATATCGGCTGGCGTCCAGTTTGTCAATCAGTTTTCGTGAAGCTACGTCTCGTGCCTGGTCCACAATCACGATACGAGAATCTTTTACTTCGTTGGATAACACAAAACCAAACAACAACACTTGAACGACCGGCAGGCCAAACAGGATAAGCAATACTTTCTTATCACGTAGCACGTGATAGAACTCTTTTCGCACGAAGCTAAAGAGTTGATTTTTTAAAGATGAGAAAGATGTTTGCATATCAATTATCTCCTCGTTTTGCGCCTCGCGCTAATTCATAGAAAACATCGTCCATCGATTCGGTATTAAATTTCTTTTTTAGATTCGTTGGCGTATCCAGTGCCGCAATGCTTCCATCCACCATAATCGAAATGCGATTGCAATATTCAGCTTCATCGAGATAATGTGTGGTAACAAAAACAGTGATGCCAGCATCGGCGGCATCGTAAATCAAATCCCAAAATTGTCTGCGTGTAATCGGATCAACCCCACCGGTTGGTTCATCAAGAAAGACAATTTCGGGCTGATGAAGAATGGCAACCGAAAAAGAAAGTTTCTGTTTCCAACCAAGAGGCAAACTTCCCACAAGTCTTTTAACTTCATTTTGCAAACCAAGCTTTGCAATCAACGCTTCACTTTTAGTTTTTAATTCTTGGTTTGACATTCCATAGATGCCACCAAAAAATTCTACGTTCTCTACAATCGTGAGGTCCTCGTACAACGAAAACTTCTGACTCATATAACCAATACGTTTTTTGATTTGCTCTACCTCTTTGTAAACGTTGCACCCCGCAATTACTGCTTCTCCTGCTGTTGGTGTTGACAAACCGCACAACATACGCATGGCTGTTGTTTTGCCGGCACCATTAGCTCCAAGAAATCCAAATATTTCTCCGCGCTTCACGCTTAATGTGATTTCGTTCACGGCCGTGAAATCGCCAAATCTTTTCGTCAGCTTGTTTGTCTGAATGGAATATGAAGCGTCGGCTGTCATGCGGATTGTTTTTCAGTGAGTGAAATAAATACATCCTCAATTGTCGGTCGCGAAGGTTCTACTTCAATTTCCTCCAGGCCAAGCTGCTTCAAATGATTTGTAATTCGGTTGATCATTTCTTGATCGCCTTTTTCAACTACAGCATGCGCGAACTCTCCAAAGCCATTGGAACTAATCACGCCATCGAGTTTAGAAAGTGATCTTATTACTACGGACATCTTATTGGCCTTCACTTTCAAAATCGGGTGAGCAAAAGAATCAGAAATAGTTTTTGGTGAATTGATGGTTAGAATTTTTCCGGATTGAATGAGAGCGATGCGATCGCATTGATTCGCTTCATCCATATAAGGCGTTGCAACCAGAATGGTGATACCTTGCTGCTTCAGTCGTTTCAGCATTTCCCAGAACTCCTTTCGTGAAACAGGATCAACACCAGTAGTAGGTTCATCCAGAAATAAAACAGCCGGCTTGTGAATGAGCGCACAACACAAAGCGAGTTTCTGCTTCATTCCACCTGACAACTTTCCAGCTCGTCTTGTTTTGAACGGCTCGATCTGAACGTAAATGTCTTTTACTAAATGATAATTCTCCTCAATCGTGGTGTTGAAAACAGTGGCAAAGAAATTTAGATTTTCCTCCACACTGAGATCCTGGTACAACGAAAACTTTCCCGGCATATAGCCGACACAACTGCGTATCTGTTTATACTCTTTCACCACATCAAATCCATTGACGGTCGCGCTACCTCCATCGGGAAGGAGAAGTGTCGTCAACATTCTGAAGATGCTGGTCTTGCCTGCACCATCCGCACCGATAAGGCCAAAGATCTCTCCAGGATTTACTTCAAAGGATACATTATCAACAGCAACAGTTTTTTCTTTTCCATACCATTTAGTAAGCCCATTGGCTCGAATGGAGAATGGAGAATTGAAAGTCGGTGATGTATCCATTACTAATTTTTAATCGTAATTGTTAATTGAATTTGACTTCCCCGTACATTCCAATTTTTAATTGACCATCATTTTTCACACGTACTTTGATAGAATATACCAAATTGGCACGCTCGTATTTCGTTTGAATAGTTTTGGGAGTGAACTCTGCTTTGTTGCTGATCCAACTAACAGCACCGGGATAAGTTTTCATCTTTCCTCCTTCACTATCCACTTGCACATTCACTTGCTGCCCAATTTTTATTTTTGAGAACTGATCGCTGGTGATAAACGCTTTCAAGTTTATCTCTGTCAGGTTCGCCACTTTATACAATGGTTTCCCTGCTGCGGTAATTTCGAATGGGTTGGCATAAGTGGAAAGTACCGTTCCTTCAACCGGATTAATAATTTTACATTTCCGAAGCTGATCCTCCACCAGCGCTAATTGAACGCTCACGGTTCGAGCCTGTTCATTGAGCGTAGACGTATTAGAAGTAAGAATACTTTTTTGTGCCGCAATTTGTGATTGAAGTACAGTGACCCTAGAATTTGCATCATCCAACTGTTTGCTTGAAGCTACTTCACCCTTTACCAGATTTTCAATTCTTTTTTTATCGCTGATAGCTGTTTCCAATTGGCGCTCGAGCGACTCCAGTTGTGTTTTGATATCAGGGCGGCCCGATAAAATCGCTTTTTGATTTTGTAGCAATTGTAGTTTATTAAGATGAAGCTGTGTGCTGTCGATGATTCCAATCACTTGCCCAGCTTTTACTTCATCTCCCTCGGCAATAGTAAACCGCATGATTTTGCCTGTTGTCTCGGACGACACTATGGTTTCTGTAGCTTCAAACGAGCCACTTGCATCGGCATTATTTTTTTCAGAGCTGCAGGAAAATGCAAGCAATCCGATGAATACTAATTTTTTGATATTGAACTTGATCATAGTAAAATGATTTAATTTCCGTTGATAGTTTGATATTGGTAAAGACTCATGAGCAACTGCACCTGATGCATCGCCTCTTGGCTTTTAGCCTCACTTTCTTTGTTTATCGCCTGAATCACATCGTTCATTGAGCTCATTCCGTTTTCATATTTCTTTTGGTAGCCATTTCTGATTTTTTCTTTTAGCTCGACAATCTCGTGATCCTTTGCAAGCACTGCTTTTTGTTTTTCAATATCAGATTGCGTTTGTTTCAATTGCAAGTTGGTGCCAAATAAGAATGTCTCTTCTTGATTTGAAATTCTGTCCATACGGATTTTATCTAATTGTCTATTGTTAGATGTTTTGTAAATGCCGGAAGTATTCCACGCCACACTCACACCGCCAATGGCAATTGAATTAAGTGTGCTCGTTCCAAAACCGATTCCAGGCTCAATCAAAACACCTGCACCCAGCACTCCGATTTTCGGCATGTTGTAAACACGGTTAATCGAAGCTTGAGCGATAGAAAGTTTTCGCTGGTTAGCGTAGAGGTTCAACTCGGGTCGATTGTTGGAATGAGAATATACTGAATCCAATACCACTGGCTTTTGCAACTGAGCTTCTTCATTGAGTTGTTGACCCGTTAGGTATGACAACATTTCGATATAACCTTTCCGGGTGTAGCGGAATTCAATTTTTCGTTGATCAAGTTTCATCGACTCTGCTTTTAATTCGTCGACATCCGTTTGATAGGCCAGGCCATTATCCTTTGATAGCGTAACCGCATTCAGATTTCTGTTGATAGTTCCCTGCAGTATAACGAGCTGATTGACCTGCTCATCAATCAAAAGAATTCCAAAATAAATCTGATTGACTCTTTCCTTAATGGAATGAAGTGCTACATCAATATTGGCGCGTTCTACTTCTCCGTTGGCTTTGGCAATTTCTTTTTGTGAACGAGTAGCTCCACCATCCCAAATGGTTTGATTAAGTTGACCAATACCGATGAGCTGAAATTTATCGGGCTCCTTTGGAGGCACGCCTGGCAGAGTCGTTTGAGGCAAGCCTTTAAAAATATAAGCTCCAATTCCTGTTACACTGATTTGAGGCAGGTACGCCTTGTTGGCGTTGGAGATGTTGTATTCCACCGACTTCGAAATCAAATCATATTGTTTGATCAATGGATAGTTTGCTTTCGCCTTCTCCTGGCACGACTCAATAGAAATTTGTGCTGACACAAATCCCACCGACATCATCAGCAAAATAGCAATTAAATATTTTCGAAGGTTTTGGTTTAATGAATGTGTCATAACCATAACGTTTACAATTTTGTTTTTAAAAGCGCGTTCATCCATAAGGGAATCAGTGCTTCTCTTTCTTTCATTAAAGTTTGAAAACTCTTTTCGTTGACTATTCCTGTTTGAGTAAGAATGGGTTTTGCCACAAATGGAAATATCGTCATACCTAACAGGCTCACTAAAAAGTGAACCGGATTGATGTCACTTCTGCGTTCCTTCAATTGCATCACGAAAGATGATTGCAAGAATATTTTTTGAACTGGAATGCCTGATATGAAACTAATATTTTCCTTTCTCAACTCATTGAGCACAAAAATCGGAAGGTCGCTATTCGCCAATAATACCTCAATGTAATTGGAAACAATAAGGTCAATTTTTTCTTCGAGGCTTGTGCTCGGATTATTCAAGACGGGAATGAGCGTTTGCAAAAGCGTTTGAATTTTCTCTTTCATTACTTCTTCAAACAACTTCTGTTTGCTACGGAAATAGTAATTGAGTAAGGCGAGGTTAAGACCCGCTTCTTCGGCAATATCACGTGTGCGAGTGGCCGAAAAGCCTTTCCGCAGAAATACTTTGCGCGCCGCTACCTTAATTTTTTCTTCAGTGGATAAAGAATCGGACTTGGATTGCTTCCGCTTTGCCATGTGGCAAAATTAAACAAGTATTTTAATCATTTGATTAAAATCAAGAAAAAAAATTCCGTCAGCCAAGACCCTCGAAAAAAGCTTGAGTTAGGTATTAAACTTATGAGTCAATCAAGGCATTGGAATAATCCATTCAGCAAAATCATTTTGTGTGGCACCAGGAGTTCTGGCACCTGCGGTACTGGTAATATCGCTCCACTTGATTCTTCCTTTATTGCTATACGGTATCAGAACAATCCGCCTTAGTGAACGCTCCACTCGAATTTCCATAAAACTTTGGAAGAACGGAGAGACATTGTGATCGAACATCGCGGACATCCACTCGGCGGAGAATGGCCAACCACCAAGGCGAACTGTCCACCACCATGCTGGCATTTTGTACCACGCTGTATGCTTCTCTATTTTTGAAACGATCGGTTCGCGTGATGGATAAAAAGCAAACTCTTTGGTAGGCATCGATCCAGGAGCTGCTAATGCAGCACCCAGACTGAGATATGCTCCTCCCCCTCCATTTACAAAATGATGCATCGCAGCTTCACCCTTTTTAGTGGGAGGCTCCAAGTAATACTCTAAGTCATGAGTATCGCCGGCCATAGCGAGTGGCACATTGTATTTACGAAGCATTGAATGTAATTCATCAAACATTGGATTGAGTTTTCCTTGATATTCACCGATGGCATAAAACGGATGGCCTAACAACACCATAACAAATTTTCCATGAGATGCGTCAAGAACATTTCTAACCCATTTCAATTGAAGAGAATCAATTTGTCTTGAAATTCCTGTTTCCACAGAAATAAAAACAAAATCTTTTGTACTTACCTGAAAGTAGGGAGCATTTTGAAAACCGGTTGGTACCTGGTATTCATTTCGCCACTCTTTGGATTGAGTGATCATCTCATCAATCGATTTTTCTGTAGTCGTTGTAAGCTTCAGGTCGGCTTTCGTTCGGGCAATCAACGCTTTCTTTGCTGCTTCAGGTTGATAGAAGGTGGCGACAAATCCGTCTAGCGCGTCATACCAGTCGTGATTGCCCGGGATTGCATACACTGGTTTTTGCACTCCCTTAAATGGAATCCAGAATTTCTTTTCATAATCTCTCAGCGCACCGGTTGGATACACCACGTCCGATGAGATAACAAGAAACTTCACATCCGGTTGATTGGTTACTTGCAAAATCTGATCCTTCAAAACCATTTGCGAAGCGTCACCTTCGCCCGGATCTCCTACAACTACAAAAGAAAAATCTCCATCCTCGGTGAGACCAGTCGGTTTCAGTCGAAATGCGCGAGCACTGTAGTCCTCACCGACACTCGAGGTCATTGCCATTCTCCAATTATCAGTACGAGCTGCTGCCCACTTGTCCCAAATTCCAGATGCCCAATTTTCAGTATCAAAATACCAACTCATACCAAGCATTGGCATCACAGCCGCAAGAAGTGCACTTAATGGCAATCCAATTTTAAGTCCGGTACGGATGGCCGTTACGATTGAGTAGCCAGCCTTTTTGAAACGTATCTCTCCGCGCATGCGACGCGTAAGCCAAAACGTTGCAAGTTTACTTAGGCTTAATGTTTTTCTACCTTCTTTGTTTTTTTCTTCAATCCAATGCCAAAGACGTTGCGCACGTTTTCGATATATGTTCAGCATTGCTCGGCGAATGGGCGCAATAATGGCATACGTTATAATAAGTGCGATGATAATGTCGCCCAACGTAGCGACAAGTGGCGACAATATTCCAAGAACACTTCTGTCGAGTCCCATCCGCCCCAAGTGTATGACAAACAAAAGCAGAACGAATGTTGCAATCCAATTCCGGTCATGCTTTGCGCTTTGCTCTTCATCTTGCTTAACAGCTTCTGCTACTTGTCGCACATATGCATTCTCTGACAAACCTAATGACGCAACAACGTCTTCATCTACTTGCTTCAACAATCCATGTTTAGAAGTGTACACAGTAATCCCAACACCAACGCATCGAATGAGAACTGCGGTTGAAAGCACCCACGTCAGTGTGTCGTCTTTATAAACGATCATTAACACAGCAACTATAAGGTTGGCAACTGCTCCAACCAAATCAACCCAGAAAATATTTTTGTTAGAGCGATGGCGCACCATTCGAAGAATGTATCGCACCATATCTACCACAAAAACGATGAGTAGGAACAAGTGCAATGCAGCATGCCGGAAAAGTTCTGCGTTAAAAAGCAGGATGCCCATCAAAAGACTGAGTGCAGCGCTGACCTGTGCAGCATCTTTCGAGCCTTTAATCGAACGTCGAAAACTGTCTACCAACTCCACGATTCCCAACCAAATCAGTAGTGTGCCAAGATTAGACTCAAGATTTGTTGCTGACCAAACAGGATAGATCAAGGATAAGATTGCCAGGATAAGACACAAACCGGTGGCAATGTATTGATAGATCTGAGGTTTGCTGTCAACCTCGGTTGATG